>NZ_JBYSWV010000018.1:0-87979 GCF_058781555.1 Brevibacillus sp. FW306-2-1A-C05A | reverse complement strand
CTCCCGCCAACCGCCGCCAAATCATCACCGTCGCCTGCTTTGATCGCAACCCCTCAAGGCGTGTGCATCTCGCCTTTTTGTGCGGAATACCGCACCGCCTTGCTCGCTTTCAACTGGATGAACAGCAAGATGCCAAAGCCGAGCACCGCTGCCGCGACGACGAGGAGAGCCGAGGACACAGGCAAGAGATCCGTCAAAATCCCGCCAGCCAGTGGGCCCGCAACCATGCCGATTCCGTGGAACATGTTGAACAGCGAGTAGGCTGTTCCGTAAGCGCCGCTTCCCCCTTGGTCGATGATCCCCCCGAGTGTCGGGAGAGTAGGGGACAGCGTGAAGCCGACGCTCGCGCCGACTAGCGCCATCGCGATTCCGGCTTGCCACAGCGAGTCGGCCCAGACCAGGAAAGGCATGAAGACAGCGAGTGCAACGACTCCGGCAAACATCAGTTTGTACGGGTTAAACCGGCCGGACAGCGAGCCTGCCACGGGGGCAATCAATCCGTATGCCAGCGTCATCGCGCCAAACAACAGCCCGATCACGGTCGGCGTAATGCTGAGCTTCTGCGTCAAAAAGACGGGCAGTGTCGGCTCCAGCAGGCAGAGCGACACTTCCGCGAGCAGGACGATCCCGGCGATGAAGACGACTTGCGGATTGCGCAAAAATTTGCCGACCAAAAGCTTTTCGCTCGCTGTGCGCGCCGTTTCTTCCTTGAGGAACAAATACACCAAGACGATGTTGATGACCGTAAAGGCCGCAGCCGCGAGAAACGGCGTCCGGTGATCGCTAATTTCAAACAGCCAGCCGCCAATCGGCGCGCCGAGCAAGGTGCCTGTAGAGATGGCCGTCAGCGCGGTGCCCATGACCGCTCCGCGCATTTTCGGCGGGAACAGGTCGGCGAGCAGGGCGAGCGCCGTCGGCCACGTCGCAGCCGCCGCAATCCCTTGCACGAAGCGGGCTGTAATCAGCAAGGCCATCGTTTCGGAAAAAGCGAATAGCAGCGTCGAAGCGGCAAGCCCGACCAAGCCGACGAGCAGCACTGTCCGTCTGCCCAAGCGGTCAGAGATCGGCCCGAAGATCGGCGTGGCGAGCAACATCGCGACCGCATAGCTGCTGAACAGGACGCCCATCATCGTCGAGGAAGGCTGCAGCGTCTCGGAAAAATAAGGAACGATCGGGATCAACAGGCTGTAAAGCAGCATGTCGATAAACAAAATCAGAATCACAAAAAGCAAACCGGTACGTTGCGGCTTTGTCATTTGCGTGAAAAAAGACATCATCAACACCTCATCCCATCTAACTCAAAAAACTATTTTTGTTTTATTAGTTTTCGCAAAAAAAGGGAATAAAAGGGGTCACCTTTTATCCACTGGCACGAGTCCGTACAACAGAACGTCTACAATCGCGGCCAAAGCTTCCGATACGGTAATCTGGTTTTGCATGTAGAAACGCTGGTCGAGCGTCGAATTGACCGCGTCCACGATCAGCTTCATCATCAGCGTGACATTCATGTTGACGATCAGCCCTTCCTTGATTCCTTGCTCGATCAGTCCGCGCAGCGTCTGCCAGTCATCCGAGAGCGCGGAGTCGACCAAGGCCCATTGCTCCGGGTAGTAGCGCTTCATCTGTTCGAGAATGCGCAAATCGTAAAACTCGTAGTGTGTCGGCAAAACCATCATGACGCCTTTGATTTTTTCGATCAGGGAAAGACTGTCGTCGTCGAGAATTTGCTTTGTTTTTTCATCGGCCTCGGCAAACGTTTGGGAGATGATCACCTCGAGAATCTCCACCTTCGAGGAAAAGTGCTCGTAGAGCGTCCGCTTGCTGATGCCGAGCCTGCGAGCCAGGTCGTCCATGGAAAACTTCATGCCCTTGTCTCTGATCTCATCAATAAAACCTTTCATGATCCGGTCTTTCATCGCCATCGCCCCCCTGCCTAACCACCGGTTGAAAACCGGATAAACAAAAGTAGTTTTCTTAGTGTTTCCATTATGGCACAAAGCCGTTGTCCACGGCAAGCGGCAGCTAATGTTTTTCTTTTGCAACAGGGTGGTCGATTATGGTATAGTAGGTGCCGAAATCGCGGTTGATGGCTGCACATCATATGGAGGTGCCCCGTGTTTTTAAACAAGCTGATGCCCAGTCAGTTCGTGGAGTCTATCCATCACATTGATATAGATCAATTGAAACGAAATAAAATCCGCGCGGTGATTACAGATTTGGACAACACCCTTGTAGAATGGGACAGGCCAGAAGCTACCCCGGAAGTAATAAGCTGGCTCGGGCGCTTGCACGATGCAGGCATCCAGGTCACGGTCGTGTCCAACAACAACAAGGAGCGCGTCCAGCGCTTCTGTGCACCGCTCGATCTCGGTTTTATTTGTGCGGCGAGAAAGCCGACAAACCGTGCCTTTTTGCAGGCGGTTCGGCAAATGAATGTGACGATTGCCGAGACGGTCGTGATCGGCGATCAATTGTTTACCGATGTGCTGGGAGGAAATCGGCTGGGGTTTCATACGATCCTGGTCGTGCCTGTGGCCCAGACGGACGGTTTCTGGACGCGCTTTAACCGTCAGATGGAGCGCGTGGCTTTGAGCTGGATGGAAAGGAAAGGAATGGTTTCGTGGAGGAGAAAAGCATGACGGAACAAACAATCGGCACTTGTGCCGGCTGTGGTATTGCGCTTCAGACCGAGGATGCGAAAAAGCCCGGCTATGCGCCTGAATCGGCGCTGGGCCGCAAAGTGGTGATCTGCCAGCGCTGCTATCGCATCAAGCACTACAACGAAGTCGCGCCAGTGGCGATGGGCGATGACGACTTCCTGAAAATTTTGGACGGCATCGGCTCGACACAGTCTCTGGTCGTCATGGTCGTCGATATTTTCGACTTCCAGGGCTCCTGGCTCAGAGGCTTGCCGCGCTTCGTCGGCAACAACCCGATTTTGCTCGTCGGCAACAAGGTGGACCTTTTGCCGAGAAACATCAACCTGAACCGTGTACGCAACTGGATGCAGCACGAAGCGAAGGAACGCGGCCTGCGCCCGGAAGACATCGTGCTCATCAGTGCGCAAAAAGGGCAGCATATCGACGAGTTGCTCAACCGGATCGGGGAACTGCGCAAAGGACGCGATGTGTACATCGTCGGCGTGACCAATGTCGGCAAGTCGACGATGATTAACCGCATCCTGCACGACTACGGAGCGGCAGAGCTTACGATTACGACCTCGCCGTTTCCAGGCACGACCCTGGACAAAATCGAAATCCCGCTGGAAGACGGACGCTCCATTTTCGATACGCCGGGCATTATCAACCGCGATCAGATCGGGCACATGATTTCTCCATCCGATCTGCGGAAAATCACGCCGAAAAGCCGGATCAACTCCAAGGTGTACCAGCTTGAAGATGGGCAAACCTTGTTCCTGGGCGGACTTGCCCGCATTGACTTTGTACGCGGACCGAAGCAGCCGTTTGTCGTCTATGTCGACAACGACCTGTACATTCACCGCACGAAGCTGGAAAAGGCGGACGAGGTGCTGCAAAAGCATCACGGCACATTGCTCGTGCCCCCTACCGGGGAGGAAGCGGCCAAAGCATTGCCGCCGTTTGTGAAGCATTCGTTCAAGGTCAAGCAGTCGCAAATCCCTACGGATATCGTCATTTCCGGCTTGGGCTGGGTGACGATTCAAGGCAAGTACGAAGCGAACGTCGTCGTTCACGCGCCAAAAGGGGTAAGCGTGGGCATGCGCAGAGGTTTGATCTAGCCTTTTGCCAGCGACGCGCATGATGGCGTCTTTTGCTTTGCGCCATATGCTAGAGAGAGAAGCTACGGGGGAGGAAAAGCTCCATGATTACAAGCAAAACACAGTTGGTCGGCCTGTTTGGACATCCGGTATCCCATTCGCAGTCTCCGATGATGCACAATGCTGCTTTTGCTGAGACCGGACTCGACTTTGCCTACTCGGCTTTCGACGTCGAACCGGAAGCGCTGGAGGACGCGGTAGCGGGGATTCGCGCATTGGGCCTTCGCGGGATTAACGTCACGATCCCGCACAAGGTCGCGATCATGCCGATGCTCGATGAAATTGATCCGCTGGCGAAGCGAATCGGCGCCGTCAATACCGTGGTGAGCAAAGATGGCAGGCTGATCGGCTACAATACAGATGGCATGGGCTACGTCCGCTCCCTTGTGGAAGAGACGGGAATCGTGCTGGACAAGCAAATTGTCACCATGATGGGCGCGGGCGGTGCTGCCCGTGCCGTTGCGTTTACGCTCGCCGAAAAAGGCGTAAAGGAAATCCGCATCATCAATCGCTCGCGGGAAAGAGCCGCCATGCTGGCCGAGCATGTAGGCACGATCGTTCCGACGCGAATCGTCGAGCAGGGCGAAGGCAAAGACGCGATCGCGGACTCTTCGCTTTTGATTAATACGACGTCCATCGGAATGCTGCCAAACGTGCAGGACACCCCGGTGCCAGCAGACTGGCTTCACTCCGGGCTGATTGTCAGCGACCTGATTTACAACCCGCTGGAGACAAGACTGCTCCGCGAAGCGCAGGCGATCGGCGCGACTGTTCACTCCGGCGTCGGCATGTTTGTGAACCAGGGCGCCCTTGCTTTTGAGCTGTGGACGGGAACCGACGCACCGACGGAAGTCATGCGCGAAGTCGTCTTGCAGCAACTGACGAAAACAACCTGATCGAACATGATTGCAGGAACTAAAGGAGGCATGCCGATGTTGACCGGCAAGCAAAAGCGCTTTTTGCGCGCAGAAGCTCATCATCTCACCCCGATTTTCCAGGTAGGAAAAGGCGGCGTTAACGAAAATATGATTACCCAGATCAAGGAAGCGCTGGAAGTGCGCGAGCTGATTAAAGTCGCGATTTTGCAAAACAACAGCGACGACAAGCATGAAGTAGCAGAAGAACTGGCAGCAGGTGCGGGTGCCGAGCTGGTGCAACTGATTGGCCATACGGTTGTCTTGTACAAAGAGTCCCGGGAGCACAAGACGATCAAGCTGCCGTAAGTGATCGAACACCATGAAGGACGCACGAAAAAAAGTCGGGATCATGGGCGGCACGTTTGATCCCATCCATTGCGGCCACTTGCTGGCGGCTGAACAGGCCAGAGAGCAGGCTGGACTTGACGAGGTCTGGTTTATGCCATCGCACATTCCGCCGCACAAGAGCAGGGAGGGGCTGACAGAGGCGCATCATCGCCTGCAAATGGTTCAGCTCGCCATAGCCGATCACGAGTCGTTTCGCGTGACGGATATCGAACTGGCCCGAAAAGGCCCCTCTTACACGTACGATACGATGGTTCTGCTCACGCAGCAGTTTCCTGATTGTCAGTTTTCTTTTATTATTGGGGGAGACATGGTAAAAATCTTGCCCAAATGGTACCAGTTCCAACAGTTGATCCGCATGGTACGCTTTATAGGTCTGGCGCGACCGGGCACGGAGTTGGAGCGGGAGGCGTGCGAGTACGTCACCTTCGTGGAGATGCCGGTCTGGGACATCTCTTCCACGTTAATCCGGGAAAAGGCGGCGGCGGGCAAAAGCATCCGCTATCTGGTACCTGATGCTGTGGAGCGTTATATAAAGGAGAACCGATTCTATGAAACTCTTGTCTAATCGGGAGGAACTGTTTGCGCGCATCCGGGCGCAAATGCACGAGAAGCGCTACAAGCATACTTTGGGGGTCGCCCAGTCTGCCCGCGAGCTTGCACAGCGATACGGCGCTGACCCTGACAAAGCCGAGCTTGCCGGACTTTTGCACGACTACTGCAAATGCTGGCCCGTGGAGAAAATGTTCGAAATTCTCGTTCGCCACGATATGCCGACAGAGCTGTTGGAAGGGGAAAAAGAGCTGTGGCACGCTTTTGCCGGGGCAATCGTCATTCAGAACGACCTGGGAGTGACGGACCCGGATATTTTGCAAGCCGTTCGCTACCATACGACCGGGCGAGCCGGGATGTCCCTGTTAGAAAAAGTGGTTTGTGTGGCAGACTATATAGAACCGAACCGGAATTTTCCTGGCGTGGAGCAGATTCGCACGCTGGCCGAGAAAGACCTTGATGCCGCCCTGGCTCTCGCTTTGGGAGGCACGATCCAGTTTTTGATAGAAAAGCAGAAGACGGTCTATCCGCTGACGCTTACCGCTTATAACGATCTGGTATCCCGCAAAGGGAAAGAAGGAGGGCTTTGATGGTTAAAACAGTAGAAGAGTTGGCTCGCTTGGTAGTGAAGGCAGCAGAAGACAAAAAGGCAGAAAATCTGAAGGTGCTGGACATCAGCAAGCTTTCGGTGATTGCAGACTACTTCATGATCTGCCACGGAAACAACGAGCGTCAGGTGCAGGCGATCGTGCGCGAAATTCGCGATCAAGCCCACAAAAACGGTTTTGACGTTCGCGGCATTGAAGGCGCGGATGAGGGACGCTGGGTGCTCGTCGACCTCGGCGATATCGTGATTCACGTCTTCCACCGCGAAGATCGCGAGTTTTACAATCTGGAGCGACTGTGGAAGGATGCAGAAGAAGTGTCCTTCGCTGCGCAAGGGTAAAAACGGATGGCGTACGCACACATGGCCGCAGTTTACGACAGGCTGATGGCGGACACCCCCTACGATCAATGGCTGGACTGGGTCGAGCGCACCTGGCAAAAGGGAGAGGCCCCAAAACGAGTCATTGATCTGGGCTGCGGGACGGGATCGATTGCGATTCCGCTGGCCAAGCGCGGCTATCGGGTCACGGGCGTCGATCTGTCCGCCGAGATGCTGGCGATTGCCTACGACAAAATGCGGCAGGAGCAAGTAGAGGTGGCGTGGGTCGAGCAGGATATGCGCGAGCTTTCCTTGCCGGAGGCGGACGCGGTCATTTCCTTGTGCGACTCTCTCAGCTACCTGACAGAAGAAGCGGACGTGCAGGAGACGTTTCGGCGCGTCTTCGCTCACCTTGCTCCCGGGGGAAGCTTTTTGTTCGATGTGCACAGCCCGTACAAAATGCTGCATATTTTCGGCGACGAGACATTCACCTACGTCGACGATGAGGTTTCGTACATTTGGCAATGTTTTTGCGATCCGCTGCGCCTGGAGGTAGAGCACCAGCTCACCTTTTTCGTCCGCCAGCCAAACGGCTTGTACGAGCGGCTGGAGGAGGAGCATTGGCAAAGAGCCTACCAGCCGGTCCAACTGATGCGCTGGCTGGCCGACGCGGGCTTCACGGACATCGTCATTACGGCAGACTATTCGGATTTGCCGCCGCAGGAAGCGAGCGAACGCTTATTTTTTGCCGCTCGCAAGCCGTAGGGTTTGACACGGTTGGTTTATATTGACTATAATGGCGTTATAACTACAAATTTCGACGCGTTTAAGAGGAATAGTAGGAATATGCCCCGCGGATACAGAGAGTTGACGGCAGGTGCAAGTCAACCCGGGACTATCTGAACTCGCCTCCCAGCACTTGCCCCGAAGGCCATGTGTACATGGTTGCGTAAGGGCAGGCGGCTCATCCCCGTTACGGATTTCAAGTGGGTGAATGCTTTTTCATTCGCCAATCTGGGTGGTACCGCGGGAATATAAACAAACCTCTCGTCCCTTTCGTAGAACGACTGGGGACGTGGGGTTTTCTTTATACTGGACCGGAATGTACAGATTCTTATCCGGTATAAGTGCAACGAAGGCTACGCCAATGGCTCGGTGTAGCCGAGTTTTCATTTTTTACCTATTTCAAGATGGGAGTGCTCTACCATGGTTTTCAGTCATCGTGATGTTGAAAAAAAGTGGCAACAATACTGGGAGCAAAACAAGACCTTCAAAACTTCTGAGGACCCGAACAAGAAAAAGTTTTACGCACTCGATATGTTCCCGTATCCATCTGGTGCCGGGCTGCACGTCGGACACCCGGAAGGCTATACGGCTACCGATATTTTGTCCCGCATGAAGCGGATGCAAGGCTACAACGTGCTCCATCCAATGGGCTGGGATGCGTTTGGCTTGCCAGCCGAGCAGTACGCGCTCGATACGGGGAATGACCCTGCGGAGTTCACAGAAAAAAACATCAACACGTTCCGCCGCCAAATCAAGTCGCTCGGCTTCTCCTACGACTGGGACAGAGAGATCAACACGACCGATCCGCACTACTACAAATGGACCCAGTGGATTTTTACGAAGCTGTATGAGCACGGCCTGGCCTACGTTGACGAAGTAGCCGTGAACTGGTGCCCGGCGCTGGGAACCGTTCTGGCCAACGAAGAAGTCATTGACGGCAAAAGCGAGCGTGGCGGCCATCCGGTCGAACGCCGCCCGATGAAACAATGGGTATTGAAAATTACCGCGTATGCGGAAAGACTGCTCGAAGACCTGGAAGAGCTGGACTGGCCGGAGAGCATCAAGGAAATGCAGCGCAACTGGATCGGCCGTTCCGAAGGGGCAGAGGTTACGTTTGCCATTGAGGGACACGACCAGACCTTTACTGTCTTCACGACCCGTCCGGATACGCTCTACGGCGCCACCTACACGGTACTCGCTCCCGAGCACAAGCTGGTGGAACAGATTACGACGCCAGAGCAGAGAGCAGCGGTAGAAGCTTACCTGGAGCAGACGAAGCACAAAAGCGATCTGGAGCGTACCGACCTGGCGAAAGAAAAGACAGGGGTATTCACAGGCGCCTATGCGATCAACCCGGTTAACGGCGAACGTCTGCCGATCTGGATTGCCGATTACGTGCTGATTAGCTACGGAACAGGCTCGATCATGGCTGTACCGGCGCACGATGAGCGCGACTACGAGTTCGCCAAGACGTTTGATCTGCCAATCAAAGCGGTCATCGCAGGCGGAGACATTTCCAAGGAAGCGTACACAGGCGACGGAGAACACATCAACTCCGGCATGCTCGATGGCCTGAACAAAGAACAGGCGATCAACAAAATGATCGAATGGCTGGAGAAAGAAGGCAAAGGCAGCCGCAAAGTGACCTACCGTCTGCGCGACTGGCTGTTCAGCCGTCAACGCTACTGGGGCGAGCCAATTCCAATCCTGCATCTGGAAGACGGCACAATGAAAACTGTGCCAGAATCCGAATTGCCGATCATGCTGCCTAAAACAAAAGAAATCAAGCCGTCCGGCACAGGCGAATCGCCGCTCGCCAACATCACCGACTGGCTGAACACCGTCGATCCGGAAACCGGCAAGAAAGCGCGCCGCGAGACGAACACCATGCCGCAATGGGCGGGCAGTTGCTGGTACTTCCTGCGCTTTATCGACCCGCACAACGACAAAGCTTTGGCCGATCCGGAAAAGCTGAAACAATGGCTGCCAGTCGACATCTACATCGGCGGTGCAGAGCACGCTGTATTGCACTTGCTCTACTCCCGCTTCTGGCACAAATTCCTGTACGACATCGGCGTCGTGCCAACCAAGGAGCCATTCCAGAAGCTGTTTAACCAAGGCATGATTCTCGGTGAAAACAACGAAAAAATGAGCAAGTCCAAAGGCAACGTCGTCAACCCGGACGATATCGTCAACAGCCATGGTGCCGACACGCTCCGCCTGTACGAAATGTTCATGGGGCCGCTGGATGCATCCATCGCCTGGTCGACAAAAGGTCTCGATGGCGCGCGCCGCTTCCTGGACCGCGTGTACCGCCTGTTCGTTCAAGACAACGGCGAGCTGAACCCGAAAATCGTCGATACGAACAAACCGACCAGCATGGAGCGCGTCTACCATCAAACCGTGAAAAAAGTGACGGAAGACTACGAGGGCCTGCGCTTCAATACAGGGATCTCCCAGTTGATGGTATTCGTCAACGAAGCGTACAAAGCAGACGTCCTGCCGAAAAAATACATGGAAGACTTCGTGAAAATGCTGTCCCCGATCGCCCCGCACTTGGGCGAGGAACTGTGGGAAAAACTCGGCCACAACGATACAATCGCTTACGAGCCATGGCCAACCTACGACGAGTCGAAGCTGGTCGAGGACGAAGTGGAAATCGTCATCCAGATCAACGGCAAAAACAAGGAAAAAATGCTCATTGCCTCCGACTCGACCAAGGAACAAATGGAGGAGCTGGCACTCGGCAACGAGCTGATTAAGGAACTGATCGAAGGCAAGACAATCGTCAAAATCATCGCCGTGCCTGGCAAGCTGGTTAATATTGTGGTTCGTTAGTCGGATTAGACGCACGATCCAGAAGGCGGGCCAGATAAACGACTCGCTAGTCGCACGAAAAGCGTCTATCGCTCACCGTCGGCTTGTCATCCTCTCGTGATGGCAAGCGGGTGAGAGGTGAAAGGAAAAAGGAGTGGAGCCTGTTTGAATAACAGGTTTCCGCTCCTTTTTTCGTACTGCCAGTTTTCTGATACTGACAGCGTGCTTGTCGTCGCTCTGCAAGGCTCGCAACTGCAAGCAACCCACGCTCTCGCAGCTACTGCGGCTGTTCGTTCAAATAACGGTCGAGCAGTTCCTGATCCTCGGCGAACTTCGCGCGCGTGCGCCGGAATACCTCTGCAAAAATGCCGGGCAGCTTGCTTTGCAAAGGAATCAGCCCTTCGCCGGTGATTCCTCCGGGGACGCAGACGCGCTGCTGCAAGGAAGGGAGCGTGAATTTTTCTTCGCGCAACAGATCGGCCACTCCGATCAGCATCTGCGAGGTCAAATAAGTAGCGGCTTCTGTCGAGATGCCTGTCTCTTCGACGGCATCCTGAATCATCTGCTGCAAAATATAGCTCAAAAAGGCAGGGCCGCAACTGGCGATGTCGGAAGTGATTCGCAAGAAAGGCGCGGTGATCTCGACAGGCGTGCTGATGTGGGCAAACAGGTTGCGAATATAATGGCGCTGCTCTTCGTCGACGCGCGCACCGAATTCGCACAGGCTCACGCCGCTCTGCGCCGCGTTGGTAATGCTCGGAACGACCCGGGCGATGGCGCAAGGTACTTTTGACTCAAGATGCTCCAGCTTGATCGGACTGGTGATCGTGACGATAAGCTGTTCCGCCGTCAGGACAGGGGCGAGTTGCTCGAGCAGCACGCTGTACTCCAGCGGCTTGACGCACAGCAGGATCATGTCGGCTTCTCTGGCCAAATCCACATTGCTATGGGCGACCGCCAGCCCGCCAAGCCGCTTAGCGAGCTGTTCGGCTTTTTCGATCGTGCGGTTGCTGATGATGATCTGGCTGGGAGACAGCGCTTTGGCGGACAGCAATGCTTCAATCAAGATACTGCCCATGCTGCCCGTACCAATGAACCCGATTTTATCCATGGGCATACCTCCCTCCGATATTCTTTCCCCATTCTATGTGAGAAGATCGGCAATCATGACCGGACAGTGCTTTATTGCGCAACGATTTGGTCTTTGATCCGCTCGAACATCTTTGCCCCGATCCCAGAAACCTTTTTCAATTCGTCGGCGGAACGGAAGCGGCCGACTTGCGAACGGTAGTCCAAAATCGCTTTTGCCCGCGCCTCCCCGATTCCTGGCAAGCTCGTCAGTTCCTCGACGGTCGCTGTGTTGAGATTGAGCAGCTTGGCTTTTGGCACAGCGCCGCCAGTCCCCGCAGCACGGGTCACGCTCGCGGGCACTGGCGAAAGGGGAGGCGCGCCAACTGCCGATCCAGGCCCGCCAGTCGCGCTGCCTTTTGCCGGAACCAAAAGCGCAGTCCCATCTGCCAACGGCTCAGCCAGATTGATTTGATCGAGGTCCGCTTCGGGCAGGGCGCCGCCAGCCTGTTCGATCGCGTCCGCTACGCGCATGCCCGGCGTGAAGCGGTACAGTCCCGGCTGTTTCACCTTGCCCTTTACGTCGACGTAGAGAGGCGGAGGGGCGGGCTTTCGTTCGACTGCGGCTTCCGCTTCGCTGCGGGCGTGCGCATCAGATGGTTGGTCAAGGACAGGCTCCCGTTTCTGTAGGGCAGTTTCCGGCTGCCCGACGCGCTCCCTTTCCGCATAGGCAGAGGAAACGAGCGGTACACCGACGGTCTCTGCCCGCTGCTCCCCCTGGTAGAGCCAAAAGCTGACGGCCACAAACAAGGTCGCCGCCACGATCAGGACCAGGCGTCGATGACGTTCCCACCAATCCAACAGCATAGCAAAAGACCCTCCCTTACCTCGCGTGTGCTTGTGGAATAGAGCGAAAGCATTCTCTAGTCACAATCTACGAAAAGTAAAAGAGGGTCTGCAAATATTTTTGCGTAGGCACGCTACCGGCTTTTAGCCGATATGCTGCAGCGAATTTTTCTTGCGGCGAATGTCTACATTCGGGCTGACGTACGGATCGAACGTATATTTTTGCTCGATAAAGATTTGGTGCCACAGCATGAAAACGAGGATCGTCCAGATTTTGCGACTATAGTCGGCATTTCCTTCACGGTGTTCGTCGAGCATGTAGAGCACGTAGGCCTTATTAATCAAATTGTCTACCTTCGATTCGAAAATGATCTCTTTTGCCCATTTGTAAAATTCGTTTTTCAGCCAATGGCGAGTCGGAACCGGGAAGCCAAGCTTCTTCTTCGACTTGATTTCCGGCGGCAGGAAGTCTTTCATCGCTTCGCGCAGCACGTGCTTGGTCGTGCCGTTGGCGATCTTGTACTTCGTCGGAATGGTAGCGGCGAACTCGAACACTTTCAGGTCGATGAAAGGAACGCGCAGCTCCAATGAGTTTGCCATCGTCATTTTGTCGGCTTTCATCAAAATGTTTCCGCGCAGCCAGGTGTGAATGTCCAAATACTGCATCTTGGTCACGTCATCGTACTGGGAAGCGCGCTTGTAAATCTCTTCTGTGATCGTAAACGGCGAGACGTACGATTCGGAACGGGCGATGTCGTCCATCACGACGCGTCTTTTCATCTCTTCGCTGAAGATCAGGGCGTTGCCGAAAAAGCGCTGTTCCACCGTCTTCGAGCCGCGGATGAGGAAGTTTTTCCCTTTTACCTGATCGGGCAGGCGCTGTGCCATGTAACCGATCGACTGGCGCATCCAGCCAGGCATGCCGGAAAACATCTTGAGCGAGCTAGGCTCCCGGTAAATGTTGTACCCGCCGAAAAACTCATCGGCGCCTTCGCCGGACAAGACGACGGTGACGTGCTCGCTCGCCATTTGCGCGACGAAGTAGAGCAGGATGGCGGAAGGGTCCGCTACCGGTTCGTCCTGGTGCCAGATGAGGCGTGGCAGTTCATCCATGTACTGCTGGGCGTTGACGACCCGCTCGAAGTGCTCGGTGCCCAAAAAGGCAGCCGTCCGCTTCGCGAAGTCCAGCTCGCTGTAACCAGGAATGTCCGAGCCGACGGAAAAAGTTTTCACAGGCTCAAAGGTGCGCAGCATGGCGACGATGCTGCTGGAGTCGACGCCGCTGGAAAGGAAAGCGCCGCGCGGAACCTCGCTGATCCGGTGCTTGTCGATGGATTCCAGCATCACGCTGCGAGTCCCTTCCACGAAGTACGAGAACGGCTTGCTCTCGTCTGGCTTGAACTCCACGTCCCAGTAACGCTCCAGCTTGATCTGGTCGTTCTCGATGATGAACGAGTGGGCTGGCGGGATGCGGTATATGCCCTGATACATCGTTTCGGGATCAGGAACGTATTGGAAAGTCAAATAGTGGTAAAAGCCGTTGTGGTTCACCTCGCGCGTAAAGCCGGGTAGCTCCAGCAGGCTTTTGATCTCGCTGGCGACGCCGATGGAATCATTCGTTTCCACATAGTAGAGCGGCTTGATCCCAAAATGGTCGCGCGCGCCAAACAGCCGTTTTTTGCGCGAGTCGTAAATGGTAAAGCCGAACATCCCGCGCAAGTGCTTGGGCGCGTCCGTCCCTACCTCTTCATAGAGGTGAAGGATGGTTTCAATATCAGAATCGGTATGGAATACGTGACCGGCGTCCTTTAACCATTGCTGCAATTCCTTGTAGTTGTAAATTTCTCCGTTGCCAATAATCCAGATGTCACGCGTTTCGTTAAACAGCGGTTGATGCCCGCCTTCCACGTCGATGATGCTTAAACGACGAAAGCCCAGGGCGATGTTGTCTTCGAGATGAAAACCATCGTCATCTGGACCACGGTGCAGGATGACACCAGTCATCGCGCTGATCGCTTCTTGTCTAACTGGCATTTGCCGCTTGTTGTAGAGTGTTACGATTCCACACATATGAAATGACTCTTCCTCTCACTGGATTGCTCCTGCTAACTCTATCACGTATCGCAAGTTGGCGCAATCTCTTCTGGATGCCCGGTCCTGTGCGCAAAACGGTTGCACAGCCAGGGGGAAAAAGGACCCTCGTCTCTTCTATTTTTGTCCGCCTGTCAGGGGATATACTCTCCGCAGGAAAAGAACAGTTCGACAAATGGACGGAGGGGGAGACGATGTCACTTTGGAATGCGAGCTTGGCCGTGATGAGCGGCTTGCTCCTGTCGGCGTATGCGCATCCCGTCTGGCTGCTCGGAGCGGCCGGGGCGTGGGCGGCAGCGGCTGCGTTTGTTCCGCGCGCCTATCGAGGCCGCCTCGCTGTTTACTCCTTCCTCTCTATTCTAGCAGGTCTCTATTTTTATGGGTACGAGATTCTCCAGCAGTCGGAAATGAAACCGTTGGCGGCACAGGAGCGAACCGTATGGGTGCGCGGAGAAATCGCTTCTGGCGTCAAACGGGACGGCGATGTCGCCCGCTTCTTTGCGGATGTGGGCCAGTGGCGCGAAGAGGGCGAAAGCTGGCAGCAGCTTGGCCTAAACGAAACGATCGTTCTGCGCGTCAAATTGAGTGCAGCGGAGGAAGCGGCAGCAGTCGAGAAGTGGCGCACAGGCAGCGAGCTTGTGGCACTTGCCCGGCTCGGACTGCCGCAAGGAGCGCGCAACCCGCACGCCTTTGACTATGCGCGCTACCTGCACTGGCAAGGGGTACACGTCGTGGCGGAGACAGCCTTCCGGGACGCGAGGGTAGAGGCGGCAGCGAGCATTCAAGGGAGTTTTCAGGAGTGGCAAAAGGCGGGGGCCGAGCGGATCGAAAGCTTGTTTGCCGATCGGGAAACAGCCGGTTATATGAAGTCATTGCTGCTGGGGCTTGGCCAAGACGTGACGCCTGAGCTGGAATCGATGTACGCCAATTTGGGACTCAGCCACGTTCTCGCGATTTCCGGCTTGCATGTGACGCTGGTCACCTCGATGTTCATGTGGTGTCTGGACAGGCTGGGAGTAAGCCGCAGGTGGGGGCTTTTTGCGACTGTTTCTTTGCTCGTCGGATATGTCCTGCTGGTCGGGGCGAGCGCATCGGCTGTCCGCTCCGGCTTGATGGGCGGTGTCGGGCTTGTTTGCCAGGTGGCAGGAAAAAGGCTGGATGGAAAAGAAGTTTGGGCAGGTGCCTTGCTGGTCATGCTTGCGGTAAATCCGTACCAGTTGTGGCATGTCGGGTTTCAACTGTCTTTTGCGGTCACGCTGGGGCTTATTCTGTTTGTCCCGTACAGCCTGCACGTGTTTGAGCGGGTACCTGTCTGGATCAGGACGCTCGTTGCGGTCACGTTTTCCGCCCAACTCGTCTCTTTTCCGTTTCTCATCTATCACTTTCATCAGTTTTCGCCGCTGTCCTGGCTGGTCAACCTCCTGGCTACACCTGTGCTTTCCTTGCTCGTCCTGCCGCTCGGCTACATCGCGATCGTGCTTGCTCTCGTCCATCCGGCGCTTGCGGCCGTTCCTGTCTGGCTTACGACCCGCCTGCTCGGCTGGATTCACGAGCCGCTGTACGCGCTGGATCAACAGGTGATTCCATTTACCTACTGGCCGCATCCAAAGTGGTGGTGGCTACTTCTGTACGCCTGTTTTCTCGGGATGCTGCCCATATTATGGAATCGCGGCTACCACCGCAAACAAGACGTTGCGCTTTGTTTGGCCTTATTTCTCGGGCTTTTGGTCGCGGCACGCCAGCCGCTTGCAGGCAGCGATGAAGTGCGGATTACCTTCCTCGATGTCGGGCAAGGGGATTCCATCGTTGTCGAAATTGGCACCGAGAAGGTATACTTAATGGATGCAGGTGGGACAATGCGCCATCCGGCAGCGGAACCGTGGATGGAGAAGCGCGACCCTTTTGAAGTAGGCAAGGACGTCGTTCTCCCGTTTCTCATGGCGCGTGGGATCGAAAAAATTGATCGTGCCATCATGACGCATGGCGACCTGGACCACATTGGAGGAATGGAAGCGCTGGTTTCCCGCTTTTCTTTCGGGGAGGTACTGGTGAACGGACAAGTACCTGAAGCAAAGGAAGCACAGATTCGCGAGCTTTTTCGCGAAAGAGGCGTCCCGATCACGACTGGCACTCCCGGTCAGGTATGGTCAGATGGACCGGAAATCGAATGGAAATGGCTTCATCCTGGAGAAACGACACTCCGCGGCAACGACGCCTCCGTCGTTCTTCAGCTTACCGCATACAACAAAACGGTTTTGTTCACAGGCGACATCGAACGAAGCGGAGAAGCAGTGCTCGTCCAAAACGGCCTGTCACCCGTAGATGTATTGAAGGTCGCCCACCACGGCAGCAATACTTCCAGTACCGAGGAGCTGCTGGCGGCGACGGCTCCCAAAGCAGCGGTCATTTCGGCAGGGGTGAACAATCGGTATGGACATCCTGCCGTCCAGGTGCTGCAGCGTTTGGGGAAATACGGCACCACGATTTACCGGACAGATCGGCACGGTGCGATTACGTTGATTATCTCGCCTGCCGGACTGTCTTGGAATACCCAACAATTGGATACATAATATGGTTGCAACCTTTTTCATGAGCGACCCGTCTGTAGGGGGGAGAGGAGATTATGCAGGAAGCAGAACTGATCAGGCTGGCGCAATCCGGGGATCATGATGCGCTTGTCGAGCTGCTTCGATCCGTTGAGACCTCCGTTTACCGAAGCGCTTATTATATTCTGGGAAATGAACAGGACGCGCTCGATGCTGCTCAGGAAGTGCTTATTCGCATTTATCGCAAGTTGGACACCTATCAGGAAAAGGCAAAGTTTTCCACCTGGGTGCAACGCATTGTCAGCAATGTCTGTATGGATAAATTTCGCGCGAAGAAGGAAACGGTCTCAATCGACGAGCATGAGCTGATAATACCTGATCGAAACAACGTAGAAGATGAGATCCTTCTCACCGGGCTGTCAAATGACATCCAGGAAGCCATCGGGAAGCTGCCCAAGCAGTACCGGATGGTTGTAGTACTCCGCTACCTGGAGGATTTATCCTATCAGGAAATAGCGGAAGCGTTGGATTTGCCGCTTAACACGGTCAAGTCGTATTTGTTTCGGGCTAGGCAACAGTTGCAAGAACTGTTGTACGACTACCAGAAAGGGGGAATCGGTTGATGACTAACGAAGAGATTTGGGAATGCATGCAGAGGGATCTGGATGGGGACTTGTCCGAACAAGAGCAGCAAGTGCTGTACACCCTTATTCAAAAAGATGCTGACCTGCAACTTATGTACAACCGTTTGAAAACTGTGTCGCAAAAACTAGAGCAGTTGCCCCCTGTCGTACCCTCATTCAGCATTGTAGATTCGATTTTGCCACAGTTGGAATCAGCGGCAGCAAAGCCGGTAGCTGTGAAATCTGCAACGATTGAGGAATCCTTGCCTACTCTTGAAGTTAAGCGCAAGTCGTCTTCGCTGTCGGAATCGAAAAAATGGAAGCGAATGAAAGTATGGCTCGCCGGACTTGGCAGCACGGCTGTTGCAGCCTGCCTGCTGATCGGCATGCTGTTCACAGGCGGCGACGGGAAGCATCCGGAGCCAGATCCGTTAAGCCAAGGTACAGACAGTGCTCCAGCCCCCGTCGTGGAGGACAAAACGGTGGTGTACGGACCAGAAGCTCCTACTCCAAGCACTAATCCATCTCCATCGAATAAAAAGGAAGTGGGGAAGAAGTCCGAGGAAACTCCGCCTAAGAAAAAAACGTCCAAGCCGCCTGCGCAAACCGATCAAAAGCCACCGGTCAAGCCGCCTGCCCAAAACACGACTCCGCCAGCTTCGAAGCCCGCAGTTGCTCCAAAGCCTGTAGTGACAGAGGATAAGCCGCCGTCATTTCCGATCGGACTGGAAGAGAAAACGGACGAAGATGACAACAAACATGCGCCTGATAAAGCAGACAGGGATGAAGACGAGGAGAAAGACAGCAAACAAGACAAAAAGAAGGAGCAGGAAAACCAGCAAGAGAATGATGAATAATCATCCAGCTTTTTTCCTGTTTCAGGGCAAACGTGTTTTTCAAATGTGGACTGGCACCACTAAGGGGGTTCTTGCGTAAAGTACATTATCAAGCACCCCCTGCTTACCGTTTGGGGAGGAGGAATCCCGGGGCTTTTCCCTAAACGTTTACATAGAGGTGCCAACGGATGGAAAAACCGCTACCTGTTCAATCGGTAGCGGTTTTTTTGGTCGCTGACCAGGCAAAAAGATGGGCAAGTCAAGTTTTCTAATGCTATAATGACGCAGATAAGTTGCAAGGAAAGGGAGAGAAAACGCATGCCACTCCTGTCGGCCATTCGGGAAATCCGGCAAAAGCACTTTTCGCCGCTGTACGTGCTTTTCGGCCCGGAATCGTTTTTAGCCGAAGAATTTTTGTCGCTGGCCAAAAACGAAATGATTGACCCGCAGTTTCGCGATCTCAACATGAGTGTCTACGATTGTACGGAGACGGGACTCGCGGACATATTGCAAGACGCGGAAACTTTGCCGTTTTTGGGAGAGCATCGCCTCGTGATTGCCAAACACGCGTATTTTTTGACGGGGAGCAAGCCGCAGACGAAAGTGGAGAGCGATCCGGATGCGCTGCTTGCCTATTTGCAAAATCCGCCTCCGTACACGACGCTGATTTTACATACAGAAGCCGAAAAGCTGGACGAGCGCAAAAAGCTCGTCAAGACGCTGCAGCAAAAAGCGAAGGTCATTCCGTTTCCGCTGTTAAAGGACGCGGATTTGTACGGCTGGGTAGAGCGGCAGGCAGACAAGTACCAGGCGCGGATCGGGCGCCCGCAGGCGATGAAGCTGGTGGAGCGCGTCGGCCACGAGCTGCGACTGTTGGACAAGGAAGTGGAGAAGCTCGCTTTGTACGTAGGAGCGGGGGCCAGCATTACGGATGAGGTGATCGAAACGCTCGGCGCACGGACGCTGGAGCAGGATGTTTTCGGGCTGATCGAGCAGGTCGCGTCAGGGAAGTTGGACAGGGCGTTGCGGATGATGTACGACTGCATGAAGACAGGCGAGGAGCCAATCAAGCTGATTGCGCTGTTGGCGAGACAGTTTCGCATGCTGCTGCACGTCAAGCAGCTCTCGCCGCGCGGTTATTCGCAGCAGCAGATGGCAGGCATGATAAAAATGCATCCCTACGCCGTGAAAAAAGCGATGGAGCAGGCGCGCCATTTTTCCGAGGATTCGTTGAAAAGGCTGCTGGGGATTCTGGCAGAAGAAGATTTTCGCATGAAGTCCGGCCAGGTGGACAAGCGTCTTGCGCTGGAGCTGTTTGTGGCGCGGGCCCATGCCGAGCGGCAAGCAACGACGAGCTAGCGCCAAACATAAAAAAACCCCATGAACGTGACGTTCGCGGGGTTTTTTCGGTTGGTCTCTTACGCTACAGGAGCGCTCAGAACGTTGAGCTTTTTCATCAAACGAGACTTTTGACGGTTTGCTGCGTTTTTATGAATGAGACCTTTCGAAGCGGCCTTGTCCAGCTTTTTCACAGCCACCAGAAGAGTGGATTTCGCCAATGCTACATCAGAAGCGGCGACAGCTTTCTCAAAGCTCTTGATCGAAGTGCGCAGATCAGACTTTTGAGAAGCACGGTGTGCGCGACGCTTTTCGATTGTTTTGGTGCGTTTAATCGCGGATTTAATGTTTGGCATGTGTGTCACCTCCTTAGACGACCATAGACATACAGTCATACAACAAAGTAATTCTAGCATGGGCAAAGACCATTTGCAAGAAAGGATTCGGAATAAAAATAAAGGATTCAAGCAACCTAGTAGCAGGAAGAAAACGGTCACGACCGTTTTTCTCATCGAGAAGGGAGTCGATGGAACATGGCGCACAACATTGATTTGTCAGGCTACTCGATTCGGACCGATTTGGCCGTAGAGGCGCATGAGCTGGCCCAGCAGCAAAACGAAAGCAATATCGAAGGCATTTGGCTGCAAGCTGACGACCGGGAGCCGAATATCAAGGTGACGAGACTGCACGTACAGACGGAAGAGGCAGGCAAGCAAATCGGCAAGCTGCCGGGACGCTACCTGACGATAGAAGTACCCAAGCTGCGCGAAAACGATACTTCTATAGAAGAACAAGTCGCAAAGCGGTTCGCTGTGGAATTTGCCGCTTTTCTGGAGCAAATGGGAATCACGAAAGACCAAAAGGCGCTGATCGTGGGGCTTGGCAACTGGAACGTGACCCCGGACGCGCTCGGGCCGATGGTGGTGGAAAACTTGCTGATTACGCGCCACCTGTACAAGCTGGCCCCGGAAACGGTCGGGGAAGGCTATCGCGAGGTCAGTGCCATCTCGCCGGGCGTGTTGGGCATTACCGGGATTGAGACGAGCGAAATTGTTTTCGGCGTCGTGGAAAAAAGCAAGCCAGACTTCGTCATCTGCATCGACGCTCTCGCCTCCCGCGCTCTGCACCGCGTCAATACGACGATCCAAATATCGGACACAGGCATTCATCCCGGATCCGGGGTAGGGAACAAGCGCAAGGCGATCGACCAGGCGACGCTCGGGATTCCGGTGATCGCAGTCGGCGTGCCGACCGTCGTTTTTGCCTCCACGATCGTCAATGACGCGATTACGTATTTGCTGGGGCATTTTGGGCAGTCCATGGTGGAGAGCAAGCGGGCGTTCAACAAGCTGGCGCTGAGCACGGTGCCGGAGCGTAGCGAGCCGTACACCGAGGATGATTTGCCTGACATGGAATCGCGCAAAACGTTTATGGGGCTGGTAGGCTCGCTGCCGGAAGAGGAAAAGCGGCAACTGATCCACGAGGTGCTCCGGCCGCTTGGACAAGATTTGGTCGTCACGCCAAAAGAGGTGGACGACTTCATCGAAGGCGTAGCCAACGTGATCGCAACCGGGCTGAACCGCTCGCTGCATCAGGCCGTGGACGGGGACAACAGCGCCGCCTACACGCACTAGCCAAGGAGCTTGCGCGCAAAGCGCTAGATTGTGAGAGAACAGCTAGAAAAGGGTTCTATCGTCTCTATGAGGCTCATAGGCTAAAGCATAGACAAGCGTGAGAGAGAGCGTCGCGCTTCGTCCACGCAACAGCCAGAGGAGTGAGACAGATGGCGACCCTAATCCAACGCCAATTCGCAGTTCTTTCATTCATAACCGCGTTTTTGTTCGTCATGACGGGTGTGTTGTCGCTGGGAGGAAATCGCGTCGCGATCACCTCCTCCGCCATCCAGCAGGCGGCGTCGCATATATCGAGTCTGGCGATTTTGAACTGGATGGGGCAGGAGATTCCGGCTCTCTCCGCTACGGTGCAGGCTTCGTCCGATGCCAGGTCCAATAGCGTGACGGGCTTTCTTTTTCAACTGGCGACCAATATTCAGCCAGGCGATTTGCGCAGCCTGCTCGGCAGAGAGCTGCCGGGGATGGTGACGACGGAGGATGCGCGGTTTGTCGTCCAGGGAAAAGGAGCTACGCTCGCTGACTTTTACGTCGAGTATCCCGCCCATCCGAAGCAGGTGGCAGATACGTCCCAGCTCGTGCCCGTCGTGGAGCCGCAAGAGCAGGCGGCGGCAAAGCCCGCAGAGGAAAAGCCCGCTCCTGTGGCAAAGCCAGCCACGACGAACGGCAAAAAAGTCGTCTTCGTCTACAATTCGCACAACCGCGAATCGTGGTTTAGTGAAACAAAGCCGGTCGGCACTTCTGTCGATCATCCGACCCGAAACATCTCCCTCGTCAGCCAACATCTGAGCGAGGCGCTGAACGAGCGGGGAATCGGTGCGGATGTAAGCAAGGACGACATTTACCAGCAGCTTCTGAACAAAAAGATGGATTACGCGCTGTCGTACGCCCAATCGTTGCAAGTAGTGAAAGCCGCTGTCGAAAAAAATCGGGAGCTGCACTACTTCTTCGACCTGCACCGCGATACGGCTCCGCGTGATCGCACGACCGTGACGATCAAAGGAAAAACGTACGCACGCGTCATGTTCGTCATTGGCAAGCGGAACAAAAGCCACGAGAAAAACGAGGCGTTCGCGACCGAACTGCACGAGCTGATGGAAAAGATGTATCCCGAGCTGTCCCGCGGCGTGATGGAAAAAGGGGCAAAAACCGATCATGGCGAGTATAATCAGTCCATCTCTCCGGGAAGCCTGTTAATGGAAATAGGTGGCACGGAGAACACCTTGCAGGAGAGCTTGAATACGGCGGAGGCATTGGCCGATGTCTTTGCCGCTTATTACCTGCAGGCCGAAAAAGTAGGCAAAACAGTAGCGGAAGAGCCTGCGAAGAGGTGATGGGCATGAACGTGACGGTGAAGCTGACAGGTCTGTTAATCATTTTGCTGGTCGGCGTGGTGATTGGTCTGCAAACGGCGGAGCGGGGAATCTCCAAGGTGAGCGGAGTGCCCGAAGAAAAAGCGCAGACCTTTTACATCAAAAAAGTCGATCAAGGTCAGATGGAAATCGCAGTGATGGGCAAGCAGGTGCAGACGGCAGGGCCGGAGAAAATGGTCAACTACGTGAGCCGTGTGGGCTTGACATTGGGCGACAGCATCAAAAATGGCGCGCAAATGTTTGTCGATTGGGTAGGAAGTTTTTTCGAGCCGTAGATTTTGTTTACGCGCAAAAAGAAGGGGTGTACAAAGCCTCAGTGACAAAAGACCCGTCAGAGCGGGTCTTTTTTGCGTGTCAGGCGGGCGGGGAACGATTTGCCGCAAACTGTGCAACGCAGATGGCGCCTGCGCTCCGTGCCGCAAGCGAAAATTTTTGAATGAAATTGGGGGAGGAAAGAGGAATATTCGATATAGTCAGCAAAAATATAATAGTTAGAATTTATTGTGTTGCCAAAAAATTGTATTAATGGCATAATGTCTACTGATAGATCTTTTTCTACTGAATATATCGGTAAGAGAGGTGAGCCACGTGTCAGATCCTGTCCTTCAAATCGAAAACCTGCAGACGCACTTTTTCACGGACCGCGGCCAAATCCCTGCCGTTGATGGCGTGACGATCACGGTTAACAAAGGAGAAGTAGTCGGCATCGTAGGCGAGTCAGGCTGCGGGAAAAGCGTTACTTCCTTGTCAGTCATGAAGCTGGTGCCCAATCCACCTGGAAAAATCGTCGGGGGAAAAATCAAGTTCAAAGGGGAAGACCTCGTAACAGCCGATGAAAAGCGGATGAGGGACATACGCGGAAATGAAATCGCGATGATTTTCCAAGAGCCGATGACGTCCCTGAACCCTGTTTTTACGATCGGGAATCAGATCGGCGAAGCGGTTCGCTTACATACGAAAGCCAGTAAAAAAGAGTCGCGGGCTCGCGCGATCGACATGCTGAAAAAAGTAGGGATTCCGCGAGCGGAAGCGATTGTCGATGAATACCCGCACCAGCTTTCCGGCGGGATGCGGCAGCGCGTCATGATCGCCATGGCGATGGCCTGCAATCCGGAGCTGTTGATTGCGGACGAGCCTACGACGGCGCTCGATGTGACCATTCAGGCGCAAATTCTCGATCTGATGCGCCAACTCAACCAGGAGGCGCAGACGGCCATTTTGCTCATCACGCACGATTTGGGCGTGGTCGCGGAGATGTGCCACCGCGTCGTGGTCATGTACGCGGGCAACGTCATCGAAGAGGGAGACGTTCGCACGATCCTGAAAAAGCCCAAGCATCCGTACACAAAAGGATTGCTCAACTCCTTGCCCAAGCTGGAAGAGTCGCAGGAGAGGCTCTACTCCATCCCGGGGAATGTGCCGATTCCCGGCTCGCTTACGGTCGGATGCCGCTTTGCGCCCCGGTGCGATCAGGCGACTGATCTTTGCCGCAGCGAAATGCCGCAGCTAAAAGCAGTAGGGGAAAATCACCTGTCCCGCTGCTGGCTGAGCGAATAACCCGAGAGGAGCATGCCCGTTGACAGAAGAACTACTCGTCGTAAAAAACTTGAAAAAGTACTATCCCATCACTGGTGGCATCCTGGGCGGGGAAGTAGGCGTCGTAAAAGCAGTAGACGATGTTTCGTTTACGGTTAAGCGCGGGGAAACGCTGGGACTGGTCGGAGAGAGCGGCTGTGGCAAGTCGACGACCGGGCGCTCGCTCTTGCGGCTGATCGAGCCGACTGCGGGTGAAGTCACGTTTGACGGTGTGAATGTAACCGCGCTTTCAACGGATGCGATGCGCAAAATGCGCCGCGATATGCAAATTGTTTTCCAAGACCCGTTCGCTTCCCTGAATCCTCGTCACAATATTGAGAAGATTCTGGAAGAACCGCTGATCGTTCACGGGATCGGAACGAGTGCCGAGCGCAAACGAAAAGTGCAGCAAATGCTCGAGGTCGTGGGGCTGAGCAGCTATCACGCCAGGCGTTACCCGCACCAGTTCAGCGGTGGGCAGCGCCAGCGGATCGGGATCGCCCGGGCGCTCATGCTCAATCCGAAGCTGATCGTGGCCGACGAGCCTGTATCTGCGCTCGACGTGTCGATTCAGTCGCAAGTGCTCAACCTCATGCAAGATTTGCAGCGGGATATGGGCCTCACCTACTTGTTTATCGCCCACGACCTGAGTGTCGTGCGGCATATCAGCGACCGGGTGGGCGTGATGTACCTCGGCCGGATCGTGGAGCTGACCACGAGCAACCAGCTTTACACGAATCCGCTTCATCCGTACACAAAAGCTTTGCTGTCTGCCGTGCCGACTCCGGACCCCGACGCTGTGCGGGAGCGGGTGATTTTGCAAGGCGACGTGCCAAGTCCTGCGAATCCTCCCAGCGGCTGTACGTTCCATACGCGCTGTCCGCACGTGACAGAGGAATGCCGCTCTGTTCGTCCCGCTTTTCAGGATGTGGGCGACGGACACTTCGTGGCTTGCCATCTGTACAAGCAGTAAGCCGCACGTAGGATGTCCGCCTGCTGAAAAGGTTGCCTTGTTAAAGGGGGGATGCGAGGCAGGAGCGACATGAATGACCACCTATCCAAGTAACATGTTTTCACTTTAGTAGAGGGGGATGTTTTCATGAAGAAGAGAGTTCTCTCCGCAGCCATGACCAGCCTGTTGGCGCTGGCTATGTTGCTTGCCGGATGCAGCGGTTCTCAGACGACACAGGCGCCGGCAGAACAGCCAAAAACAGAAGCTCCGGCGACTTCGGCACCAGAGCCGGCAAAAACGGGACCCAAGCAACTGATCGTCGGCCGCGGCGGCGACACAGTGGGCCTCGACCCGATCGCGCAAACCGACGGCGAATCGTTCAAGGTGACGGAAAACATATTCGATACGCTGGTAGGCTACGCGGAAGAAAGCACAGAAGTAGTGCCTTCCCTTGCTGAAAAGTGGGAAATCTCTCCGGATGGTTTGACGTACACGTTCCATCTGCGCAGCGGCGTGAAGTTCCACGACGGCACGGATTTCAATGCCGAGGCGGTAAAATGGAACTTCGAGCGCTGGAGCGACAAGAACCATCCGCAGCATAACAAGGAAGGCTTCGAATACTACAACGACATGTTCGGCGGCTACAAAGGCGACGAAACACACGTCATCAAGAGTGTAGAAGCGGTAGACGCGCAAACGGTGAAATTCACCCTGAACCGCCCGCTCGCCCCGTTCATTCAAAACCTGGGCATGTCCTGCTTCGCGATTGCATCGCCAAAAGCGGTACAGGAGATGGGCCCTGAGAAGTTCAACGAAAAACCGGTCGGAACAGGACCGTTCAAGTTCGTAGAGTGGAAGCGCAACGACACCATTACGCTGGAGAAAAACCCGGACTATTGGAACGCTGGTTTCCCTAAGCTCGACAAGCTCGTGTTCAAGGTCATTCCTGAAAATACAGCTCGTCTGACAGCGCTCACTTCCGGCGAGATCGACATGATGGACGGTCTGAACCCGGATGACGCGGAAACGGTGAAAGGCAACAGCGATCTGCAACTGATCCTGCGCCCGTCCATGAACATCGGCTTTGTCGGCTTTAACGTAGAGAAAAAGCCGCTGGACAACCCGAAAGTTCGTGAAGCGATCGCGTATGCGGTCAACAAGCCGGCGATCATCGACGCCTTCTTCGCAGGACTGGGACAACCGGCTGTGAATCCGATGCCGCCTTCCATCTGGGGGCACAACAGCAACATCCAAGACCGCGAATTCAACATTGACAAGGCAAAGCAGCTTTTGACAGAAGCAGGCTTCCCGAACGGCTTCAAAATCAAGTTCTGGGCGATGCCGGTTGCTCGTCCGTACATGCCGGATGGCGTGAAAATTGCCGAGGCGATTCAGCAAGACCTGAAAAAGATCGGCGTAGAAGCGGAAATCGTCACCATGGAATGGGCGACGTACCTGGAAAAAACAAAAGCAGGCGAGCAGGAAATGTTCATGCTGGGCTGGACTGGCGACAACGGCGACCCGGACAACTTCCTGGCGACCTTGCTGGATAAAAACAACATCGGCGGAAACAACCGCACGCGCTGGGCAAATGAAGAAGCGCACAAGTTGCTGATGGCTGCCCAGTCTGCGACGACCAAGGAAGAACGCGAGAAGCTGTACCTGCAAGTTCAGGAAATCATCTTCAAGGACGTGCCGATGGTGCCACTGGCGCACTCGACGCCTGCGCTTGCTGCCAAGGCCAACATCATCAACTACAAGCCGCATCCAAAAGGCTCCGAGAGCTTGGAGAAGGTTGACCTCAAGTAAAACTGGATTGATCCGATGAGCAAGCAGGGTAAGAGGAGCGACCCTCTTCTTACCCTTTCTTTCTTGCACGCAGTCATTATTTTTTGGTAAGGAAAGCGAGGAGATGGCATTGCTATCCTACAGCATCCGAAGAATTCTTATGCTCATCCCCGTTCTACTGGGCATGTCCATCGTCGTATTTTCCATCATTCGTGCCATCCCAGGTGATCCGGCTCTGACCATATTGGGAGAGAAAGCAAGTCCGAAAGCGATTGAAGATTTACGGGAAGTTTTAGGCTTGAACAATCCGTGGTACATTCAATATTTTGACTACTTGAAGCAGATTATTACCGGCGACTTGGGCGTTTCCCTGCATTCCGGGGCAAGCATCACGCAAGAAATCGGCCCGTATTTGGCCGCCACCACCGAGCTGACGATTGTCAGCATGCTTTTCGCTGTCATTATCGGAGTGAACGCAGGGATTTTGTCTGCGTGGAAGCAAAACTCCTGGTTTGACTACTGTGCGATGCTGATCGCCTTGATCGGTGTTTCGATGCCAATTTTTTGGCTAGGGTTGATGGAGCAGTGGTTCTTTGCGCAAGAACTGAAATGGCTGCCATCCGTTGGTCGCGACAATTCGCGTAATCCTGTAGAGGCCATTACGCAGTTCTATATACTGGACACGATTTTGGCTGGACAGTGGGATCAGTTGTGGGAGGTCATCAAGCATTTGATCCTGCCTGGCGTGGCTTTGGGGACGATTCCGATGGCGATTATCGCCCGGATTACCCGTTCGAGCATGCTGGAAGTCATGCGTGCCGATTACGTGCGGACCGCTCGGGCAAAAGGCTTGGCGCAGTTCTGGGTCGTGTACAAGCACGCGCTGAAAAACGCGATGATTCCCGTGCTGACGGTGATCGGTCTGCAAACGGGCTTGCTTTTGGGCGGAGCGGTGCTGACCGAAACGATTTTTGGCTGGCCAGGAGTCGGCCGCTACATTTTCACAGCGATCGGCAACCGCGACTATCCGGTGATCCAGTCCGGCATTTTGGTGATCGCTACGATTTTCGTCTTGATTAATCTCCTGGTCGACCTTCTGTATGCCTATATCGATCCGCGCATTAAATACCGCTAGGGGAGGGACGAAGAGACATGGCAGAGACACAAGTACAGACGGTATCCCTGAGAGTAAAAGAGGAAGAAGTTGTCTCTCCTTGGCGGGAAGCTTGGAGAGCCTTGCGGAAAAACAAGCTCGCGATGGTGGGGCTGGCGATCATTCTGTTTTTCGTGGCAGTTGCCGTCTTTGCGCCAGTGATTGCTCCGTACCCGTATGACGAGGGGGAGCTGGTGATGAAAAACAAGCCGCCGTCCGAAGAGCATTGGTTTGGAACAGATTACAACGGGCGGGATGTGTTTAGCCGCGTCGTTTACGGTGCGCGCATTTCCTTGTGGGTCGGGACCTTCTCGGTCATCGGCTCCGTCGTGGCAGGCACGATTTTGGGCCTCTTGGCGGGCTTTTACGGCAGATGGATTGATACCGTCATCTCTCGCGTTTTTGACATCATGCTGGCGTTTCCAAGCATTCTTCTGGCGATTGCGATTGTCGCCATTCTGGGGCCATCCTTGCAAAATGCGCTACTGGCCATTGCCATCATCAACATTCCGACCTTTGGGCGTCTGGTGCGCTCGCGCGTGTTGAGCCTGAAGGAAGAGGAGTTCGTCATGGCGGCCCGCGCAATCGGGATGAAAGACTCGCGCATTCTCATGCAGCACATTTTGCCGAACAGCCTGGCGCCGATCATCGTGACGGGGACGATGGGGATTGCGACAGCGATTATCGAAGCGGCAGCGCTCGGCTTCCTCGGGCTTGGTGCCCAACCGCCGGAGCCGGAGTGGGGGAAAATGCTTTCCGATTCTCGCCAGTACATCCAGAAGGCGCCGTGGACAGTCATTTTCCCGGGCTTGTCGATCATGCTGACGGTTCTCGGCTTCAACCTGATCGGGGACGGATTGCGGGATGCGCTTGACCCGCGGATGAAAAACTGATACGCAGCAAAAGGGGCGTAAAGGGACGCAGGCAGTCCTTTTCGCCTCTTTTTTTGTTCAGTTCAGCCATTGGCGGCATAGTTGGTTGAACGTTGCTGCGGCGCGCGTGACGACCTGGTGCTTGACCGACGGCACCATCACCAGTTCCGCTTGCGGAAGCTTTTTTTCCAGTAGCCTGGCATACGGCAACATGTTCGCATCGTCTGCGCCATAGACGAGCAGCATCGGCAGCTTGAGCTGGCTCAACTGATCCGTGCAATTGTAGCGGTGCCCGGCGGCGTACAGGTGGCGGAGGCTCGCTGCATCTGTTTGGCTGCCATGCTCAATCCAGCGGGAGCGAGCAAGCGGATCGTCGAGATGAGAGGCGGCGATCGACCTGGCAATCAGCGGAGCGGCGTGCAGGCAGGACAGCGATTGGGCGAGCAGAAAACGGCTGTGCAACGAAAAGTCGGTTACTTCGGAAAAGGCGCTGACGAGGATGGCGCCGCGCACGTTTTCGGGAAAGCGGAGGCAGTATTCGAGGACGAGCGAAGCCCCCTGCGAGTACCCCAAAAGCAACGGACGCTCAAGTCCGAGCGACTGGCAAAGCCCGTGAATCACGCTGGCAAGCTCGCGCATGGTCGTAGGTCCAGCCAGCGGGGAGCTGTCGCCATGCCCCGGGAGGTCTGGCACGACGAGTTGGCAAACATCCGCAAGCGGCTCTTGATAGTCGAAGTTGACAGAGCCGATGCACGGGGCGTGAATGCACACGAGTGGCGTGCCGCGCCCTGACAGGTGGCAGGCGATGCGGTGGCTGTCCAGTTGTACGATGGTTGGTTCCATGTTGGTTATTCACCCCTAGCATATGGTGTCCGTTTCAAGAGAGAATTTTCCGTTCCGCTCTTCTTTTTTGGACAGGGAAATGGTATTCTCGAGGAAGAATCTTGTCGAAAGCGAAGGTGACGCAGGTGTATTTGGAGCGCATTTCGAAACTGCACGAATTTTTGACCAAACAAGAGCTCGACGCGGTAGTCATCACCTCTCCCAAGCACGTTTACTATTTGACCGGCTTTTTTACCGATCCGCATGAACGCTTTATGGGTCTGATTATTCCAGCCCAGGGCGAGCCATCCCTGATCGTTCCCGCCCTTGACCGCGAAGCGGCAGCAGCGGCTTCGACTGTTCAGACGATTCACACGCATACGGATATTGAGAATCCTTACGAGCTTCTCAAGCAAGTGTTGCCAGCGAACCTGAAGAAGCTGGGCATCGAAAAAAGCCACATGACCGTAGAGCGTTACGAGGCGCTGGGACAAGTCATCTGTGCAGAGAGCTACGCGGATGTGGAAGAGCCGCTGCGCGAAATGCGCCTGATTAAATCGGCAGACGAAGTGGCTCGTTTGCAAAAGGCTGTCCAACTGATTGAAGATACACTCGGCGGGACGTTGAAAACATTCAAAATCGGCCAGACCGAAATGGAAATCGTCGCGGAGCTGGAATACCAGATGAAGCGTCTGGGAGCGGACGGCCCGTCTTTTTCCACGATGGTTTTGGCGGGGGAAAAATCGGCATTGCCGCACGGAACGCCTGGTTCGCGCAAAGTGCAGGAAGGCGATTTGCTCCTGTTTGACATCGGGGTAGCAGCGGACGGCTACGTTTCCGATATTACCCGTACGTTTGCTGTCGGCCAGATCAGCGAGCAACTGCGCGATATTTACGAAACGGTGCTGGCAGCGAACGAGGCGGCGATTGCCGAAGTTCGTCCAGGGGTGACGTTTGCCCATCTCGACCAGACCGCTCGCGACGTCATTGCCGCAAAAGGCTACGGCGATTACTTCATTCACCGTCTGGGGCACGGCCTCGGCATGGATGTGCACGAATATCCGTCCGTGCATGGGCAAAATCAGGAAACGCTGCGCCCAGGCATGGTGTTCACCATTGAACCAGGGGTGTACTTGCCGGGAGCAGGCGGCGTGCGCATCGAGGACGATGTGCTCGTAACCGAAACAGGCGTAGAAGTGTTGAGCAAGTTCCCGAAAAAACTGACGGTGATCGGATAAGGCTTCAAACTCACAATTTTATATGAATCTGATGGTGCTGCCCGGAATCGTTTGGTTCCGCCAGCTTAATAGGGAAGTCCGGTGAAAATCCGGCGCGGTCCCGCCACTGTAACGAGGAGTGTCCAGCAAAAAAGCCACTGTTTTTCGCGCGACGAAAAATGGGAAGGGCGCTGGGGATGATGATTCGTAAGCCAGGAGACCTGCCATGAGATGATTTACAATCGACCCACGAGGATGGGACAGATGTGGAAGCAGACTAGGAACAGGCGTCATTGGCAACGCCGAATCTATAGGCATGTCTACGTATGTCAAGCACCTCCCGATTGGAAACTGGGGGGGTGCTTTTTTCTATGAACATCGCCGTGGCGGTCGAGGCTGTGAAAGGGGTGATGCATTTCCTGTGTTGCCAAACAAACAGGCTCTCTGTATAGTAAAGGTGTAATTCGTAATCATTACGATTTACATAACACTTCATTTTCATCATGCCAACAACAAAAGAAGAGGGGTTACCAGATGAGTTCAATCCGTAAGAGAAAAAAAGCCTTCCACGGTTTCTGGATGGCAGCGCTGGCAGCGATTATGCTGCTTTTGTCCGCATGCAGCTCGGCAGCACCTGCTACGACCGAATCCACGGTGGCGAATGCTGGCTCGGAGCAAACGGCCCAGCCTGCTGCTGACAACAAGCCCGTCACGATTGTGACCAACGGGATCGAGATGACGTACCCGGAAGCGCCAAAACGCGCTGTGACAATGAACCAGCACGTAACCGAAGTCATGCTCGCGCTGGGGTTGGCTGACAAAATGGTCGGAACCGCGTACCTGGACGATCACATTTTGCCTGAGCTGAAAGCCGACTACGACAAGGTACCAGTCCTGTCTGACAAGTATCCGACCAAAGAAGTGCTTTTGGCCGCAAACCCTGACTTCGTCTACGCAGGCTGGAAAAGCGCATTTGGCGACAAAGGCGTAGGCTCGATGGAGGACTTGGAAAAGGCGGGAATCAAATCGTACCTGCAAGAGTCTTCGAACAAGCCAGGCCCGACCATTGACGACGTGTTCGCGGATATCCAAAACATCGGCCGCATTTTCCGCGTAGAAGATAAGGCGAACGAACTGATTGGCAAAATGAAAGCGGAAATCGAGCAAACCGTGAGCAAAATCGGCACGGTGGACAAGCCGCTGAACGTGTTCGTGTACGACAGCGGAGAAGACCAGCCGCTGACCGCTGCCAACAACTACATGACTTCTCTGATTAAAGCGGCAGGCGGCAAAAACGTGTTCGACGACATTCAAAAAGGCTGGGCGACCGTAAGCTGGGAAGAAGTCGTGAACCGCAAGCCAGACGTCATCGTCGTGGTCGACTACGGCGACAAGACGATCGAGCAAAAACAAAACTTCCTGTTGTCCAAAAAGGAACTGGCTGACGTGCCAGCGATCCAGAACAAACGTCTGGTCGTGCTGCCATTGTCCGCAGCGTCCGAAGGGGTACGCGCACCGATCGCGCTGAAAATTCTCGCGGAAGGTCTGCACCCGGATACATTCAAATAAGAAACGGCTGCTTAGACAAGGAGGGAACGGCCCTGCACAAGATCAAGATGCCCTTCATCATCGTTGCCCTGCTGATCGGGCTTGTCGTCTCGATTACGTTTGCGGTGACACTCGGCTCGGTGGAAATCAAACCAGCGACGGTATGGAAAATTGCCTTGGCGAATCTCCCGCTGGTCAATCAATGGGTGGAAGTGGATTGGTCAAAAGGAGAACAGACCATTATCTGGGACATTCGGTTTCCCCGCGTCCTGCTGGGGGCTGTCGTCGGGGCCGGCCTGTCTGTTGTGGGGGTGGCGATCCAGTCTCTGGTTCGCAACTCCCTCGCAGATCCGTACATATTGGGAGTCTCCTCGGGCGCATCGGCCGGAGCGACGCTGGTCATTTTGTTCGGAGCATTCAGCATGTACGGACAATTCGCGCTTTCTTTCGGTGCTTTCACCGGATCGCTCGTCTCGATCCTGCTTATTTTTACCTTGTCCCGCATCGGCGGGCAAAACTCGACGGTGCGTCTGCTCATGGCCGGCATCGCGATTTCCGCCATCCTGTCTGCGATCACCAGCCTGATTATTTTTTCCGCGCCCAACGAGCACGGCATCCGCTCTGTCCTGTTCTGGATGAGCGGCAGTCTGGCCGGAGGGAAGTGGGAGTATTTGACCATACCGACGCTGATCGTCGTCATCTGTCTGATTGTCCTGTTGACACAATACCGTTCGCTCAATGCGATGCTGATGGGCGAAGAAGCGGCGGGGACGCTGGGCGTCAATACGGTGCAATTTCGCAAGCTGCTGCTGGTCATTACCGCGCTTTTGACGGGCGTCATCGTCTCGATCAGCGGGTCTATCGGCTTTGTCGGCTTGATGATGCCGCATATCGTTCGCGTCATCGTCGGCTCGGACCATCGTCGCGTCCTGCCTGTCAGCGCCTTGTTCGGGGCCATTTTCCTGATCTGGGCGGACGTGATCGCCCGGCTTGCGTTTGCGCCGGAAGAGCTGCCGATCGGGATTATCACGGCGCTGTGCGGCGGTCCGTTCTTTATTTGGTTGATGATGCGCAGCTCATATTCTTTCGGAGGTAGCGGGCGATGAATCTGCATGTGGAGAACATTTCGGTCGAGTTGGAGAAAAAAACGATTTTGCGCGACGTTAGCCTGACGGTTCGCTCCGGCGAATTTGTGGGGCTGATCGGGCCGAATGGCAGCGGAAAGTCCACCCTGCTCAAAAGCATTTATCGGGCGCTCGAGCCGCGCAGCGGATTCATTTCCCTGGACGGGGCTGACGTGTACGAGCTTACCGCCCGGCAAAATGCGCAGCGCATGGCGGTCGTGCGCCAGGAGTCGTCGATCGAGTTTGACTTTACCGTCATGGAAATCGTCATGATGGGGCGCTCACCCCATAAAAGGCTGTTTCAAACCGATACCCCGGCGGACAGCCGCATCTGTGAAGAGGCGCTGGAGCGGGTCGGCATGCAGGCGTACGCCTCGCGCAGTTTTTTTTCCTTGTCTGGCGGAGAAAAGCAGCGCGTGCTGATTGCAAGAGCGCTGGTCCAGCAAGCCGAGTTTCTCGTATTGGACGAGCCGACCAACCATCTGGACGTCCGGTACCAGCTACAGGTGATGGATCTGGTCAAGACGCTCGGGATTACCGTGTTTTCCTCGCTGCATGATCTGAATATCGCCGCCATGTACTGCGATCGGCTGTACGTCATTCGCGACGGGGAGCTGGTTGCTTCCGGCACGCCGGAGGAAGTGTTTGAACCCGGGTTGATTCGCGACGTTTTCGGGGTAGAGACAGAGGTGGTCACCCATCCGATCACGGGGAAAAAACACGTTTATTTCTTTTCGGAAGCGGTCCGCGTCCAGCAATCGCGACAGGAGGTCAAAGCATTATGAGTGTGTACAGTTGCCAAGTATGCAAGTTCTGCTACGACGAATGGCTAGGCGATACAAAAAACGGCGTCCCACCAGGGGTGCCTTTTTTGCATTTGGCAGGCTCGGTCTGTACGACCTGTGGGATGCAAGGGGAAGGGCGGCATGTGCGCCTCCCGGAAGCCAAATTCGCGGGATTGGAAGCCACCTATTACGACCAGTTTGCCGGAAAAGCGGGCATCGCTTTTTACCGCGACTGGCTGCTGCAAGAAGCAGAGCAAGCCCCGGTGTCCGTGCTCGAGCTTGGCGTAGGCACAGGGCGCATTGCCATTGAGCTGGCGTGCTGCGGCTTGTCCGTCTGCGGCGTGGACCATAGCCCTGACATGCTGGAAATCGCGACGAAAAAGAAGCGGCGCATGCTCAAGGACAACGAGGAACTGCTTGAGCTGATCGAGCAAAATGTACAGGAGTTGCAGCTTGCTTCCCGCTTTACCCATGTGCTGCTGCCCGAAGGCATTTTTCAGCAGGCGACCTGTAGAGAGGAACAGCGGCAGTTGCTTTCGGTCGTTGCCCGGCATTTGACAGAAGGCGGAACAGTGGCGATTGACTTGCTCCTGCCGCCTGTGAACCGCAAATGGTCGCTCATGCAGCGCAAGTTTGTTTTTCCGGACCGGATGGTGTACCAAAAAGTCGAGGGAGAAACGCTCATTGCCGAGCAAAAGTTCCGCTATACGCTGACCTATGAGACGTTTTTGGAGCAGATGGAGCAGCCGCGCTACCGAGTGGAGCGCGAGCTGGCATTGCTGTTGCCGGGAGAGCTGGAGTTGCTCCTGGAATCTTCGGGCTACAACGTCGTGCAAAGCAGGGAAAACGTCGTTTGCCACCACAGCCAGCCGCCAGAGCAAACGGAAGAGTACGAGCCGGATCGCTGGCAGCACGGCGGCTATCCGTTTGCGGAACCACCGGGCGCTCCGGGGGCGGCGACGCGCTGGACGATCATTGCCAAAAAAAATTCCGCCCCTTCCCTGTAACAAAATCTACGCGGCTGCATCTAACCAGTAAAGGATTTGCGTGAAGGAGGTCGCGCCCTTGGATACGTTGCAGCCTACGGCAGACGCTGCATTCGAACAGATCATGCAAGAGTACGGGACGCGGGTCCTTCGGCTGGTCACTTTTCTGGTCAAGGATCACAGTCTGGCTGAAGATATAACTCAAGAAGTGTTTGTCAAAGTGTATCGGCATCTGCCCCGGTTTCGCGGGGAGAGCACGGTTCATACGTGGCTGTACCGGATTGCGGTCAACGAATGCAAAGGCCATTTGCGCTCCTGGTCGTTTCGGAATATCCTGCCTTGCTCGTGGATCAGGCAAGACGGCGAGCTGTCCACGGAGCATCTCGTGCTCGACCAGGCAGAGCGGGATCAGCTTGTGACGGAAGTGCTGCAGCTTCCTCCGCTGTATCGCCAGGTCATCGTCCTGCACTACTATGCCGATTTGACGATCAGCGAGGTCGCCTCTGTGCTCGCAGTGTCAGAGGGAACAGTCAGAACCCGGTTGCACAGGGCGAGACAACGGCTGAAGCAGAGTCTGGCGGAAGGGAGTGAGTGGGAATGGACGAGAACAGATGGCTCGCAGATTTGAAGGACAGGGCCGATCAAACCGCTTTTCGCGACGTCCGCTTTACCGAAGCGATGAAGGATCAGGTAAGAACGCGGATAAGCCGGGAAGCGAGAAGGAGCGGCTGGAAAAGGCTCGCCATGCCAGCGACTGTCCTCGTCCTAGGCTTTCTCATCTGGACGGCTTTGCCGCTGCCACAGCCAGCCGAGCATGCCGCCCATCCCCAACCGCCCGTGCCAGAGCTGCTGCCGGGCGGCCAACTTCTCGCGCCGGATTTGTGGAAGCCGATGCCGCTCATTTCGGCTACGTACGAGCAGCAATCTTTTTCCTATGTAGGGGAAAAGCCTGTCCGGGCGATGACCGATCCCGACGGCCTGTACGAAGGACAGACACAGCGCTTCATCTGGCTGTTGAACGCAAGCGAGTTGTCTCGGGTGGAGCTTGTCGCTTACAGCAGTGCGGGCAAGCGCATCGAGCTGGGCAGCTATCAGGTGATGGGGCCGCTGCACGATGCGTCCGGGCATTTTCCATCCGGCATCGCATTGCCCGATCCGGGTGTCTGGAAGCTGCAGGTGCTGTCCCAAGGCAAGCAGCTCGGACATGTGTTCGTCGAGGTGAAAAAAGGCATTTCCCCCGCGAACCGCGAACTGGTCGAGCCGATCGTCCGCAGCTATTTGGAGACGGAAGAAACCAAGCTGGGCTGGCTGCCGAATGACAGAGAGGTCAGTCTGGAGCTGTTGGGAGTGGAGGCCCCGAATGCAGAGCGCAGGGTCGTGTACGCCTGGGTGAAAGTATTGAGCAAAAATCCGGCGCATTCCTCCGGCGTCAGCGCTCCGATGGTCTTTTATCTCGCTTACGACGGACAAACGTACCGCGTGCAAGACATGCAGATGCCAGAAGACGGGAGCCGCTACAATAGCAGCCTGCAAAAGCTGTTTCCGCCAAACGTGCTCGAGCAAATTCGCTATCGCGAGTGACGCACGGCTGTCGGCGTGGCGTTCTCAAAAAAACAACCGGACTTTTCCCGTCACGAGGAAAAGGTCCGGTTGTTCGTTGCTGCAAGGTAATTGGCGAGGCATGTGCTTGCCCACAGCACTCAGCCGTATATTTGCGCGCCGATGGCGAAGTACGTGCCGGCCCGGGGCGGCAAGCGATCTGCATTCGCGACCATGACAGGCGGGTGGGACGCCTTTTGGAAGCCGTTTTGCTCCAAAAAAGCAAGGAAGGCAGGCTGTCCATCCGGTACGTCGATGCGCACCTGGCCCGGATGGTTTTCCGTGAGCTTGCCCAGCAACTGGATCGCCATGTCGGCATCCTGCGCGACAATCGGCCCGGCGATCAGGTTGACTGGCCCTTGGATGGCAAAGCCGTAGCCGACGATCGTGCCGGATTCGGTTTTCGCTACCAGACAGGTTGCTGCTTGCCGCATGCGTGCTTGCAGAAAATGCTCGCGGCGGCTGCCGAGTGCCTGCTGGTCCAGCAAGGCGACGCTTGCGAAGTCCGCTTCGCTCATCGGGACGATCTGATACGTCGCTGTTGGAGGGTGCGGCGGTGCTGCGAGCTTGCCGCCCGGGCGCACAAACTTGTGGATGCGCTCGACGGTGGCAAAGCCGAGGCTTTTGTAGAGCGGCTCCCCGTCGGCTGTAGCGATGAGCATGATGGTCGTATCGCCCGGCACCGCAGCCAGACAGGCTTGCATCAGGTCGCGCCCGTATCCGCGGCCGCGGCACGATTCATGCACGATCACCATGCCGACCGTAGCCAGTCTGTCTTCATAGGCGATGATCGCCGCAGACGAGACGACCCGGTCGCCGTCATCCTTGTGCCCGAATACTTTGCCGATAGACAAAATCGTGCGGATTTCCGCTTCGTCATAGTCCCAGCCCACTGAGTCGGACAGCGCCATCAGATCGGGAATGTCTGCGACAGACAAGCTGTGCAGGCGGTGGGTCGTGCTTTTCACGTTGGATCAGTCTCCGTTTCGTTGTAGTTGCTCTTTGTCGCTTCTCGCTTGTAGCGCATCGGCCAGAAGCTTGCGTGTCTGCGGCAGGCGAGCCGCGGCTCCGTGCTCGTGCTGCGGCTCGCTCCAGGCGAAGCCGTCGCCGTGGAAGCGAGGAATGACATGCAGGTGAAAATGGGTCAGCTCGTTGAAAGCTCCGCCGTTTTGACAGAGCGTAATCCCGTCAGGCTTATACACACGGCGCAAGACACGGGAGAGGAGAGTCGCCGCTTCCGTAACGTTTTGCATCGTGCGCGCATCCAAATCTGTCCATTCGATGAGGTGCTGCTTGGGGAGAATCAGCGTGTGTCCCTCCGAAAAAGGCTCGATATCGAGCAGACACGTCACCCACTCGTTTTCATAGACGACGTGGGCGGGCGCCAGAGAAAGGGCCAAACGGCAGCCCAGACAGTCGATTTGCTCCGAATACACGCGTTGCTTTTGCATGCCAATCTCCTTTTTCCATCACTTTATCATAAAAAGAAAGTTTTGGTGACGAGCAAAAACGTGACAAGCGCCGTATTCTCTTTGGTTGCTCTTTATATCAAGCGTTTGTTATAATTACCGTTAGTGTATTTTTTCGAGGCGCAATCTGTACGTTTGAATGGATTCGCGTGGGAGGGAACGAACAGCACATGGATCGCCGTGAAAGACAAAAAAGGATTCGAAATTTTTCCATCATCGCCCACATTGACCATGGAAAGTCGACGCTGGCAGACCGAATTTTGGAACTGACCGGAGCGTTGACTGCACGTGAGATGGAAGCCCAGTTTCTGGATACGATGGAGCTGGAAAAAGAGCGCGGGATTACAATCAAGCTGAATGCCGTGCGTTTGAACTATAAAGCAGAGGACGGAGAGGAATACATTCTCCACCTGATCGACACACCTGGACACGTAGACTTTACGTACGAGGTTTCCCGCAGCCTGGCTGCCTGTGAAGGAGCGATTCTCGTCGTGGACGCCGCTCAGGGGATCGAAGCCCAGACGCTTGCCAACGTCTATTTGGCGCTGGACAGCAATCTGGAGATCATTCCGGTCATCAACAAGATCGACCTGCCAAGCGCGGAGCCTGAGCGCGTGAAGCAAGAGGTAGAGGACGTCATCGGGCTGGATGCCAGCGAAGCGGTGCTCACCTCTGCCAAAGCAGGCATCGGGATCAAGGAAGTGCTGGAAGCGGTCGTGCAAAAGGTGCCGGCTCCAGAGGGAGATCCGGACGCGCCGCTGCAGGCACTGATTTTCGACTCGTATTTTGACGCGTACAGAGGGGTTATCGCTTCGATCCGCGTCATCAACGGTACGCTTAGAAAAGGCATGAAAATCAAAATGATGGCGACCGGCAAGTCGTTCGAGGTGACGGAAATCGGTACCTCGACGCCGCGCCAGACGCAAGTGGAAGAGCTGACTGTCGGCGACGTAGGCTACGTGGCTGCTTCGATCAAAACCGTTGGCGACACGCGCGTCGGGGATACGATTACCGATGCGGCCCGTCCTGCTGCCGAGCCGCTGCCAGGCTACCGCAAGATCAACCCGATGGTATTCTGCGGCCTGTACCCGATCGAGACGAACGAGTACAACGACCTGCGCGAAGCATTGGAAAAGCTGCAGCTCAACGACGCGTCGCTGCAATTCGAGCCGGAGACGTCGCAAGCGCTTGGCTTTGGCTTCCGTTGCGGCTTCCTGGGACTTTTGCACATGGAGATCATCCAGGAGCGCATCGAGCGCGAGTTCAACATCAACCTGATTACGACGGCTCCGAGCGTTATTTACCGCATTACCCGGACAAACGGGGAAGTGTTCGAGATCGACAACCCGTCGAAAATGCCGGAAGCGCAAAAGATCGAAATGATCGAGGAGCCGTACGTGCTCTCCACCATCATGGTGCCAAAAGAGTACGTGGGCGACGTCATGCAGCTTTGCCAGGGCAAGCGCGGGGAGTTCCTCGACATGCAGTACATGGGGGAAAACCGCGTGCAGCTCAAATACGACATGCCGCTTTCCGAGATCGTCTACGACTTCTTCGACATGTTGAAGTCGGGTACGCGCGGATACGCCTCTTTTGACTACGAACTGGCAGGCTACAAGCCGTCCAAGCTGGTGAAGATGGATATCCTCCTGAACGGCGAAATGGTCGACGCCTTGTCGTTTATCGTGCACAAGGACACGGCATATGCCCGCGGAAAAGTCATTTGCGAAAAGCTCAAGGAGCTGATTCCGCGTCAGCAGTTCGAGGTGCCGATTCAGGCGGCCATCGGGCACAAGGTCGTGGCTCGCGAAACGATCAGCGCCCTGCGCAAAAACGTTCTCGCCAAGTGCTACGGCGGGGACATTTCGCGGAAACGCAAGCTGCTCGAAAAGCAAAAAGAAGGAAAGAAGCGCATGAAGTCCGTCGGCTCCGTCGAGGTGCCGCAAGAAGCGTTTATGGCTGTATTGCGCATGGATGATAAGAAGTAGGCCTGACCTTGTGTCAGGTCTTTTCCATTCGTCGACAAGCGCGCAGCCTGGCGCGACCGGGTTTTTCACCTGTATTTCAAACACGAAGGAGGGGAAGCGTCATGATGCCGCAATCGGTGTACATCCACATTCCCTTTTGCACAAATAAATGCTATTACTGCGATTTCAACTCGTTTGTGACGAACAACCCGCAACTGGTCTGGGACTACCTGGACGCCTTGGACAAGGAGATGGAGCTGACGTTTCGCGAGCAGCCAGTCCAGGAGGTCAAGACGATCTTCGTCGGCGGAGGCACGCCTACGTTTCTCGACCACGCCCAGATGCGAAAGTTTTTGCAGACCGTCCAGACTCACCTCGGCGCATACTGGACGGACGACATCGAATTTACGATGGAAGCCAATCCGGGGACGACCGACGTGGAAAAGCTGCGGATCATGCACGAGCTTGGCGTCAATCGGCTCAGCTTCGGCGTGCAGTCGTTTGACAATGCCCTGTTGAAGCGGCTGGGGCGGATTCACGACCGGGACGACGTGTACCGTAGCATCGAGAACGCGAAGCAAGTCGGGTTTGCAAACGTGAGCATCGACTTGATGTTCGGCCTGCCGGACCAGACGATGGAAATTTTTCGCGAGACGCTGCACAAGGCTTTCGAGCTGGGGACGACACACTTTTCCGCGTACAGCCTGAAGGTCGAGGAAAATACGCTTTTCCACACGCTCTATCAAAAAGACCAGTTGCCGCTCCCGTCGGAAGAGACGGAGCTTGCGATGTACATGGTGCTGATCGAGGAGATGGAGCGCCACGGCTATCCGCAGTACGAAATCAGCAATTTCGCGAAGCCGGGCTTTGCGAGCAAACATAATAAAACCTATTGGCTCAATCGTGAATACTATGGGTTGGGGGCGGGTGCCCACGGCTACGTGTGCGGGCAAAGACATGTCAACGCCGGGCCGCTTACGATCTACATGCAAAAATGCAAGGAAGGCTTGCCGCGCGTCGAGCAGTTTGCGGTGCCGAAGGAAGATGCGATGGAGGAGCAGATGATTTTGGGGCTGCGCTTGCGGGAAGGGGTCGACCTGGCCGGGTTCGCCTCGCGATTTGGCGTGTCTGCACATGACGTTTTCGGGACGATAATAGAAGAAGAGATTGCCAAAGGCATGCTGGAAGAGCAAGACGGCTGTCTGAAGCTGACCAAACAGGGACTTCCACTCGGAAATGAGGTATTCGCGCGTTTTTTGCGCTAAAATCAGGGCATTGCTGGCGAAATATGTGAGATTTTGACCGTGTATCTCGCTCAAGTCCGTTGACAAATCCTTCTACTATTGATACCTTAGTAAATAGATTTAGCACTCGTTAAGTATGAGTGCTAACAAACGCTCCGAAACAGTGAGCGACAACATCTTTCTTTTCATGCTCAACGGGGAGGCGAGCGACATCCATGTTATCTGACCGTCAACAATTGATTTTGAACGCGATTGTCGATAATTACATTCATTCTGCCGAACCGGTTGGTTCCCGGACGATTTCCAAACGGGAGGACATCGGGTTTTCTTCGGCGACCATTCGCAACGAGATGTCCGACTTGGAAGAGCTGGGGTACTTGGAGCAGCCCCACACGTCGGCAGGGCGAGTTCCTTCTACAAAAGGATACCGTTTTTACGTCGACAATCTGATTCAGCCGCAGGACTTGAGCGAGGCCGAATTGGGCAAACTGAAACAGTTGTTTGCCGAGCGTATTCTCCATTCCGAACAGGTGGTAGAGTACACGGCTCAAATTCTTTCCCAGTTGACCAATTACACGGCAATTGTCCTGGGGCCGGAGATTTTTGAGCATCGGTTAAAACATATTCAAATCGTTCCTCTGAACGAGACACAGGCGGTTGCGATTGTCGTTACGCATACCGGGCGTGTGGAGAACAAGCTGATCGATCTTCCCGAAGGCATTGGCGTAAGCGAAATCGAGCGCCTCGTCAACCTGTTGAATGCCAAATTGACCGATGTGCCGCTGTGGCAGTTGAGACAGCGCGTCTATCAGGAAATATCGGGCGAGATGCGCCGCTATGCGGAGCAGTACGAGGAAATGCTGAAGATTCTCGACAAGTCGCTGACACACGAAGAGGAGCGCGTTTACTTACGCGGTGCGACCAAGATCATGAACCAGCCGGAATTCCGCGACGTAGATAAGGTCAAGGACATTCTGGAGCTTCTGGAGCAAAACGATCAGCTTTTGCACTTGATCGGGATGCCGGGAGAGGGACTTACGGTGCGTATCGGTCAGGAAAACCAGCTAGACGCGATCAAGCAATGCAGTATTATTACCACGTCCTACTCGCTTGGAGGCAAGCCGGCAGGGATGGTTGGAATACTTGGCCCGACGCGAATGGAATATGGCAAAGTCATTTCCGTACTCAATTATTTGGCAGAAGGCTTATCGCGCATGCTGACTTCGCAGTTTGAGAAATAAATGGAGGACGGCTCCGCTGATTTTTTGCCAATCAGGAAAAGAGCCCCCAGGAGGTATCGACGTTGAGCGAAGAAAAAATGACCCAAGATCCGTCTGCCGCAGAAGAGCAAGTCAATGAGGCAGCCGGAGAGCAAGAGACGGCCGAGGTGAACTGGGAGCAGGAAGCAGCCCAGTGGAAAGCGCAGGCGGAGGAACATCAAAACCGCATGCTGCGCGCCATGGCTGACATGGATAACCTGAGACGCCGTGTGCGCAAGGAGCAGGAAGATCTGGCCAAGTATGCTTCCCTGAAAATCGTGGAAGAGCTGCTGCCGGTTCTCGACAACTTCGAGCGCGCGCTTGCTGCCGACAAGGAATCCATGACGGTAGAATCGCTTTTGGAAGGAGTCAACATGGTGTACCGCCAGATGGTGCAAGTTTTCGAAAAAGAAGGCTTGAGCGCCATCGAGGCACAAGGAAAGCCGTTTGACCCGCACGTTCATCAGGCTGTCATGCAGACCCAGAACCCTGAATTTGATTCGGGCGTCGTAGTGGCCGAACTGCAAAAAGGATACATGTTCAAGGACCGCGTCGTTCGTCCGGCGATGGTTCAAGTGAACAAGTAAGCTTGATTTCACCCATTCATTCGATGAGAAAGTGTTAGGAGGACATATTGTATGAGTCGCGTAATTGGTATTGACCTTGGAACAACTAACTCTTGCGTAGCGGTAATGGAAGGCGGCGAACCAGTCGTCATCGCCAACGCCGAAGGAAACCGCACCACTCCTTCTGTCGTCGCTTTCAAAAACGGCGAGCGCATCGTAGGGGAAGCGGCAAAACGCCAGGCGATCACCAACCCTGACAACACCGTTATTTCCATCAAGCGTCACATGGGTACTACCCACAAGGAAACATTGGAAGGCAACCAGTACACCCCTGAGCAAATCTCTGCGATGATTTTGCAAAAGCTGAAAGCAGACGCCGAGGCTTACCTGGGCCAGCCTGTGACGCAGGCGGTGATTACGGTGCCTGCGTACTTCAACGACGCCCAACGCCAGGCAACCAAAGACGCTGGTAAAATCGCCGGTCTGGAAGTGCTGCGCATCGTGAACGAACCAACCGCAGCTGCCCTTGCATACGGTATGGAAAAGACCGAAGACCAAACCGTCCTCGTATATGACCTCGGCGGCGGTACGTTTGACGTTTCCATTCTGGAACTGTCCGACGGCTTCTTCGAAGTAAAAGCGACCTCCGGCGACAACAAGCTGGGTGGAGACGACTTCGACGATGTGATTATCAACTACCTCGTCAGCGAGTTCAAAAAAGAACACGGCATTGATCTGTCCAAAGACCGCATGGCGATGCAGCGTTTGAAAGACGCGGCGGAAAAAGCGAAAAAAGACTTGTCCGGCGTACTGACTACGACGATCTCGCTGCCGTTTATTACAGCAGATGCGACAGGTCCAAAACACTTGGAGATGAACCTGACTCGCGCCAAATTCGAAGAACTGTCCGCTGAACTCGTAGAGCGCACCATGGGTCCAACCCGTCAGGCGCTGAAAGACGCAGGCTTGACGCCAAGCGATATTGACCGCGTCATCCTTGTCGGTGGTTCTACACGCATTCCGGCTGTACAGGAAGCGATCAAGAAGTTTATCGGCAAAGAACCGCACAAAGGCGTGAACCCGGATGAAGTGGTAGCGCTGGGTGCTGCCGTGCAAGCAGGGGTACTGACTGGTGACGTGAAAGACGTCGTTCTGCTCGACGTAACTCCGCTGTCCCTCGGTATCGAAACTTTGGGTGGCGTATTCACCAAGCTGATCGATCGCAACACGACGATCCCGACCAGCAAATCCCAAGTGTTCTCTACAGCCGCTGACAACCAGACTTCTGTAGAAATCCACGTTCTCCAGGGCGAGCGCCAGATGGCTGCCGACAACAAATCGCTGGGCCGCTTCACGCTGTCCGATATCCCGCCAGCGCCGCGCGGTGTTCCGCAAATCGAAGTTTCCTTCGATATCGACGCAAACGGTATCGTGAACGTGCGTGCAAAAGACCTGGGTACAGGAAAAGAGCAACGCATCACCATCACGTCCAACTCCGGTTTGTCTGATGAAGAAATCGAACGCATGGTAAAAGAAGCCGAGCTGAATGCGGAAGCGGACAGAAAGCGCAAGGAAGAAGTCGAAATCCGCAACGAAGCTGACCAGCTCGTATTCACTACCGAGAAGACGCTGAAAGAAGTGGAAGGCAAGGTAGACCAGGCGGAGATCGACCGTGCGAACGCTGCCAAGGACAAAGTGAAAAAAGCGCTGGAAGGCGGCAACATCGACGAAATCAAAGCTGCAAAAGACGAACTGTCCGAGATCATCCAACAAATTTCCGTGAAGCTCTATGAGCAGGCTGCACAAGCGCAGCAAAATGCAGGGGGCGCAGCAGAAGGTCAAGAACCGAAGAAGGACAATGTCGTTGATGCTGACTATGAAGTGGTAGACGAGAAAAAGTAATCACGAAGGAAGCGGGAGGGGAGAGCGATTCTCCCCTCGCTCCCCGCGATGTGACCCCATGGAAGTCAAAGTCACGCAAAAGCTGACTTTGACTTTTTTTCGGGTCTGTCACATGCTATGATAACAGTTGACTGTCATGGGAGTGATATTAGGAGATGAAACGCGATTACTACGAGGTTCTGGGAGTAGCCAAGGACGCGGACGCGGAAGAAATCAAGAAAGCGTACCGGAAGCTTGCCCGCCAGTACCATCCGGATGTAAATAAAGCCGCTGATGCGGAAGAAAAGTTCAAGGAAGTCAAGGAAGCTTACGATGTCCTGTCTGAACCGCAAAAACGCGCGCAGTACGATCGTTTCGGCCATCAGGACCCGAATCAGGGCTTTGGCGGCGGAGGGTTTGACACGTCGGGCATGGGCGGCTTCGGAGACATTTTTGACATGTTCTTCGGTGGCGGCGGCAGACGCGCGAACCCGAACGCGCCGCGCAAAGGGGCCGATCTGCAATTCGGCCTGAGCATTGATTTTATCGACGCGATTTTTGGAAAAGAAACCGATGTGGAAATCCCGAAAGAAGCGGAGTGCGATACGTGCCTCGGCTCCGGGGCCAAACCGGGAACAGGCGTCGAGACGTGCAAAACTTGTCACGGTACCGGGCAGCAGGAAGTGGCAGCGAACACGCCGTTTGGCCGCATCGTCAACCGTCGCGTCTGCTCCACGTGCGAAGGCAAAGGAAAAGTTTTCAAAGAAAAATGCTCCACGTGCCGAGGCAGTGGACGCGTCAAGATACGCCGCAAAATTCATCTCAACATCCCGGCAGGTGTCGATGACGGAGCGCAATTGCGCGTCTCGGGCGAAGGGGAACCGGGAGCCAACGGAGGGCCTCCAGGTGATTTGTACGTCGTGCTGCGCGTGAAAAGCCACGAGTTTTTCGAGCGCGAAGGCAACGATATTTACTGCGAAGTGCCGCTCACTTACGCACAGGCGGCGCTCGGCGACGAGATCGAGGTGCCAACCGTGGATGGCCGCGTGAAGCTGAAAATCCCGGCGGGAACACAGACAGAAACCTTCTTCCGCTTGCGTGGAAAAGGTGTGCCGCACCTGCGCGGCAACGGCCGTGGCGATCAGCACGTCAAAGTGCGCGTCATCACGCCGACGAAGCTCAGCGACAGGCAAAAAGAGCTTCTGCGCGAGTTGGCTGAACTGTCCGGAGAGAAGCCGGGACAGCATGGCGCAGGCGGAGAAGACGAAAGCTTTTTTGAAAAAATGAAACGGGCATTCCGCGGCGAGTAATCGGTCGCGGTTTTGTCCGCTTGCAGTTAAACAAGTTCATCAGGAAAGCAAAAGTGGGGAGTGGTAGATTCGTGAAATGGTCAGAAATCAGTATCCATACAACAGCGGAGGCTACGGAGGCGGTGTCCAGCCTTCTCTATGAAATGGGGGCTAACGGTGTCGTCATCGAAGACCCGGAGGTGCTCTATCGCGAGTGGGATACCCCCTTTGGCGAAATCTACCAGCTCTCTCCTGACGATTTTCCGGCCGAGGGCGTATTCGTCAAAGCGTATTTGCCCGTTGACAGCAGCGAGTTGATTGATGTCGTGGAAGAATTGAAAGAGCAACTGGCGCAACTGACCGACTACGGCCTGGACATCGGCAAGGCGTCGATCGCCGTAAACGATGTTCACGAGGACGAATGGGCCCACGCCTGGAAAAAGTATTACAAGCCTGTGCACGTCTCTGACCGGATGACGATCAAGCCTGTCTGGGAAGAGTATGAGCCGCGCCACCCGGAAGAAATCATCATCGAGATGGACCCGGGAATGGCTTTTGGGACAGGGACGCATCCGACGACGATTCTCTGTTTGCGCGCGCTGGAAAAGTATTTGACAAAAGGCGATCGCGTGTACGACGTGGGAACCGGAACGGCGATTTTGAGCATTGCTGCGATCAAGCTGGGGGCCAAAGACGTGATTGCGATGGATTTGGACGAGGTGGCGGTGCGCTCCGCCCAGGCCAACACCGAGCTGAACGGCGTGAGCGAGCACATCACCGTCAGACAGAACAACTTGCTGGATGGCATCGAGGAGCAGGTGGAGGTCATCGTCGCCAACATTTTGGCGGAAGTCATCTTGCGTTTCACAGACGATGTATTCCGCGTGCTGAAGCCAGGCGGCACGTTCATCGCATCCGGCATTATCGCGGCGCGGGAAGCGGACGTCAAAGCCGCTTTGGTCGCTTCCGGGCTTGAAGTCGTGGAAACCATTTTCATCGACGACTGGGTAGCAATTGTCGCAAAAAAACGATAGAATAGTGAGGTTGGCGAGATGCAACGATATTTTGTCGAGCCACATCTCTTTCATGAGCATGAGCTAACGATTATCGGAGACGATGTTCACCATATCGTAAACGTGATGCGAGCGCGGATCGGGGACGAAATCCTCGTCTCTGACGGAGCGGGTAGATCGGCGCGAGCCAGGCTCGTCAGTTTGTCTGCCAAGGAAGTCCAGGCAGAAGTGATCGAACTGCTCCAGGAAGAGCGCGAACTGCCGATCCGCGTTACCATTGGGCAAGGCATGCCAAAAGGCGAGAAGATGGAGTGGATCTTGCAAAAGGGGACGGAACTCGGAGCGTACTCCTTTTTTCCGTTTTCCTCTGAACGGACCATCGTAAAACTGGACGCCAAAAAAGAAGCGAAAAAGCTGGAGCGCTGGCGCAAAATCGTCAAGGAGGCAGCCGAGCAGTCGCACAGGGCCGTTTTGCCTGAGCTGCTCGCACCTGTTTCGTTTCGCGAGGCGCTTGCGGCAGGGCAAGCCTATACGCATGTGGCCATCGCCTATGAAAAGGAAGGCAGTACGACCGTTCATGAGGTGCTGGAGCAGATGTCGGCTGGCGATTCCCTGCTCGTCCTGATTGGCCCTGAAGGGGGCTTTTCCCCGGAGGAAGTAGCCCAGGCGGAGAGCAAAGGATTTTTGACAGTGTCGCTTGGCCCCCGCATTTTGCGCACGGAAACGGCAAGCCAATACGTGCTCGCCGCCGCTTCCTACCAGTTTGAACGAAAAGCTTCATCGCATCGCAAAGGATGAGCGCAAGCGAAAGGAGGAATGGCAATGTCTACCGTTGCTTTTCATACATTAGGCTGCAAAGTGAACAGCTATGAGACAGAGGCGATCTGGCAACTGTTCAAGGCAGAAGGCTACGAGCGAGTCGACTTTGAACAGGACGACGCAGATGTTTACGTGATTAATACTTGTACCGTTACGAATACAGGTGATAAAAAGAGCCGTCAGGTCATCCGCCGCGCGATTCGCCGCAACCCGGACGCGATTGTCGCGGTAACCGGCTGTTATGCGCAAACATCTCCCAGCGAGATCGCGCAAATCCCGGGCGTGGATATCGTCGTGGGAACGCAAGGCCGCGAGAAGCTGACCGAATACGTCAAGCAAATTCAAGCCGAGCGCAAGCCGATCAACGCGGTTGGCAACATCATGAAAGCTCGCGAGTTTGAGGAGCTGGACGTCCCGAACTTCACGGACAGAACCCGCGCCTCGCTGAAAATTCAGGAAGGCTGCAACAACTTTTGCACGTTTTGCATCATTCCGTGGGCGCGCGGCCTGATGCGCTCCCGCAAGCCGGAGAGCGTTGTCGAGCAGGCGAAAAAGCTTGTGGAAGCAGGCTACCTGGAAATCGTTCTGACCGGGATTCATACAGGCGGATACGGCGAAGACCTGGAAGACTACAACCTGGCCAAGTTGCTGGTCGACTTGCATCAGGTGGATGGGCTCAAGCGCATCCGCATCAGCTCGATCGAGGCGAGCCAGATTACCGATGAAGTCATCGAAGTCATCAACAATTCCGACCGCGTCGTACGCCATCTGCACGTGCCGCTGCAGGCGGGCGACGACGAAGTGTTGAAGCGCATGCGCCGCAAGTACACAACGGCTGAGTTTTACGAAAAAATGGTGAAAGTGCGTGAAGCGCTGCCGGGTGCGGCGATCACCACAGACGTCATTGTCGGCTTCCCGGGCGAGACCGAGGAGCAGTTCATGAACGGCTACAACTTCATCAAAAAAATCGGCTTTGCGGAGCTGCACGTATTCCCGTACTCGATGCGGACAGGTACGCCAGCCGCCCGGATGACCGATCAGATTCCGGAAGAGGAAAAACACGAGCGCGTAACGAAATTGCTTGAGCTGAACCAGGAGCTGACCATGGCGTACTCCAAGCAATTCGTCGGCGACGTGCTGGAAGTGATTCCAGAGCGCCCGTTCAAAGATGCGCCGGACAGCGGCCTGTTGATGGGCTACTCTGACAACTACCTGAACGTCGTGTTCCCTGGCGACGAGAGCATGATCGGAAAAATTTGCAAGGTCAGACTGGACAAACCAGGCTCTGAATATTGCCAAGGGACTTTTGTCCGCGTCGTTGAGACGGAGCTGCTGCCTTATTTGAAGGAGCGAGCCATATGAAGGAGATATCGGCAGGAGGCGTAGTCTATCAGTTGCAAGACGGACAGCACATGCTTCTTTTGATCGAAGACCGCTATGGCAAAGTCACGCTGGCAAAAGGCAAGCAGGAAATCGGCGAGACGATTGAAGAAACCGCTTTGCGTGAAGTGTTGGAGGAGACAGGAGTCGCAGGGCGTCTCGACGCCAAGCTGGACATGATTACCTACGTCTACACGCATCCGGTGACGGGGGAGTCCGTCGACAAGGAAGTCCACTATTATCTGGTGGAAGCCTACAATACAGAGATTACAGTGCAACTGGAAGAAATCAACGATGTTCATTGGCATCCTGCCAAAGAGGCCTGGGAGCTGCAACTGCAGCGCGGATACCGGAACAACGACGACATTTTTCGCCTTGCCTTCCAAAAACTCGGGATTGAGGTGTAGTTTATGCAATTGAACAAATTTATCGACCATACCCTTTTGAAGCCGGAAGCTACGCAGGAGATGATCGACAAGCTCTGCGCGGAAGCGAAAGAGCACGATTTCATGTCTGTGTGCGTCAATCCATACTGGGTGAAGCGTTCTGCCGAGCTGTTGGCGGGTACAGATGTGAAAGTGTGCACCGTGATCGGCTTCCCTCTGGGAGCGAACACGACGGCGGCAAAAGTGGCGGAAACGCGCGACGCGATTGCCAACGGCGCAACAGAAGTCGATATGGTGCTGAACGTCGGCGCCCTGAAATCCGGTGACCTGGAAACCGTGAAGCAGGATGTGGCTGCCGTGAAGCAAGCGGCGGGAGACGTGCTTGTGAAAGTGATTTTGGAGACAGGTCTTCTCACGGACCAGGAAAAAGAAATCGCGTGCAAGCTCTGCGTGGAAGCAGGCGCGGATTACGTGAAAACGTCCACCGGCTTTGGACCAGGTGGAGCAACGGTAGAAGACATTGCTTTGATGCGCAAAACCGTCGGCCCTGATATCGGGGTAAAAGCATCCGGCGGCGTGCGCGACGGCGAGGCAGCTCTCGCGATGATCGAGGCAGGGGCGAGCCGTATCGGTACAAGCTCCGGCATTTCGATTGTGACGGGCGCAAAAGCAACAGGCAGCGGATACTAGCATGCACAAGCAAAGCCTGGCCAAGTAAGGCCGGGCTTTTTCCTACTTTTTTTGCATGAAACGACCGAAACAAAAGAAGACGAGAGGAGAAAGCGGGAGAGGGGTGTGGCAGATGAAAATGGTCACGGGGATCGGTATTCTTCTTGCTTTTTATGGAGTGGGGGTGCTTGCGAGCAAGTGGCTGCATATCCCTTTGCCTGGCAACCTGGTCGGGATGCTCTTGTTGACGCTGGGGCTTGTCACGGGCTGGGTTCGGATGGAGTGGGTAGAGCGGGCGAGCACGTTTCTCGTTCGCCACATGATGCTGTTTTTCGTTCCGATTATCGTCGGGGTGGCCAGCTATTTGAATTTGTTTGCCCAGGCTCCATGGTCGATTGCGCTGTCGATGATTGTAGCGCCGATGCTCGTCATGCTCGTGACTGGCCGTGTCGTCCAGAGCTATTTGCGCCGCCAGCAGCAGAAGAAGACGCAAGCTTCCGTGCCGGAAGGAAGGAGGACGCTGGATGCTTAGCCAATGGTTCGCGATCCTGGTCACGCTGGCGGGCTATCGCGGGGCGATGCTGGTCAACGCCCGCTTTCCCCGCTTGCAGCCGCTGATTGTGGCGGTCGTGCTCGTCTGGGTCATCTGGTGGGCCGCAAGCGGTGACTGGGAAGCTTTTTCTGCCGGAGGACAGTGGATTTCGTTCTGGCTCGGTCCGGCTACCGTCGCGTTGGCGGTTCCGCTCGCCAGACAAATCAGAGAGTTTGCCCACATCTGGCGCGGCGTTTTGCTCGGAGTCTGCGCGGGGTGTGCCGTGGCGATTGCGTCTGTGTATGCGATCCACTGGTGCTTTGGCTCAGACGATATGCTGCTGAAAAGCATGCTGAGCAAATCGGTCACGACGCCGATTGCGTTGGAGCTGGCTGCCTCGATTGGCGGAGTGCCTGCTCTCGCTGCCTTTTTTACCGCACTGACAGGCATGGTCGGAGTGATGATCGCGCGACCTGTCCTCAAATGGGGCCGGATTACAGATGACTGGGCAATCGGGATCGCCGTGGGAACGAGCGCGCATGCGATTGGAACAGCCAGCTTGAACCGGATTTCCCCTGTCCAGACAGCGGCTTCGAGCGTCGCGATGATCGTTGCGGGCGTCGTCACCTCGCTCTACCTCATCCCGTTTTCTTTTTAAGCCATACGGTCGGTGTAGGCGGCTGCCGCTTATCTGGAATGATCCACTGGATGAAGCGGGCAATCTGGGGCACAAACGGCAAGGCGGCCATGGAGCAGATCAGATTGAAGAGCGTCTGCGAATGGGCGATTTGCATCGAAGGGCTTGCCGTTAAAAAGGCGCTGACCTGGGCAAGCTGGGATAAAAAAGGCAAAAAGACAATCGCGCCTGCGACGTTGAAGAGCGTATGGCACCAGGCAACCTGCTTCGAGGCCGTATTCGTTCCGATCGCGGCAATGACAGCGGTGAAGCATGTGCCGATATTGGCCCCAAGCACGATGGCAAGCGCTGTCTCCATGGACAAAATCTGATGGGTGAGCAGCCCCATCGTAATGACGGTCGTCGCTGATCCGCTGTGGATGAGCGCGGTGAAAATGATCCCGGTGACAAGCCCGATCCAGATGGAGTGGCTGCTTTCCAGGAAAAGGGAGCGGAACGTCTCGGACTGTTCCAACGGCTTTGCCATCAGCTTCAACGTATCAATCCCGAGGAAGATCAGGCCGAAGCCCGCAATGACAAGCCCTGTGCAGCGAACGTTCGGGCGGGGCATCAGCCAGAGAGCCACGCCGACGAGCAACATCGGGATGGCAAACGACTCCAGTTTCAATGCGACCAGCTCTGTCGTCACCGTTGTGCCCAGATTGGTCCCGAGGATGATGCCGACTGTCTGGGCGAACTGGATGATGCCCGCATTGGTCAGGCCGATGGTCAGGACGGTTACGGCGCTGGAGCTTTGCAGGACAAACGTGGCGATCAGTCCGACCCAGAAGCTATGGTAGGGCGTGCGGGTGAAGCGCGACATCCATTCTTCCATTTTTTTGCCTGCCAGATTTTGAAAGCCGGTCCGCATCGCATACATACCAAGCAGAAAAAAACAGAGCCCGAGCGTAAACGGGGCGAGGATGGAGAACATCACAAGTTGGGTTCCTCCTTCTTGATTACAATAGCAAGCGAGGCTGGCCGTTAAAAACGCGGGGCCAACCGTAAAGGAAGTTACTATAACGCTATGCCTGTACAGGGGCAAGCATGACAAGGAGAGGACTGACTGCATGGCGAGAGTGCTACTGAATCAGCATCGGAAAAAGCGGCTAGAAGCGGGCCACCCGTGGGTTTTTCAGTCGGAAGTATTGGAAATTCAGGGCGAGGTCGTGCCGGGTGAAATCGTCGAAGTGACGAACCACAAAGGACACTTTTTGGCAAAAGGCTACATCAACCCAGCATCGCAAATGATCGTGCGCATTTTGAGCTACGACCCGAACGAAGCGATCGACTATGCGTTTTTCTTGCGCAAAATCAGACAAGCTGCACAGTTTCGCGACAGATTTGTGGACAACCCTCGCGCCTGCCGCGTCATTTACGGCGAGGCCGATTTTTTGCCTGGGCTGATCGTGGACCGCTACGAGGATACGCTGGTCGTACAAGTTCTTTCGCTGGGCATGGAAAAGCGGATCGACTGGATTTCCGATGCGCTCGTGGAAGTGTTTGCGCCGACGGGCATCTATTTGCGCAACGACGTGCCTGTGCGCAAGCTGGAAGGGCTGGCGGAAGGAAAAGGCGTTCTGTACGGAGAATGTCCGCGTGAAGTATTGATCGAGGAAAACGGTCTGAAGTACTATGTGGATATCGTCGAGGGGCAAAAAACCGGATTTTTCTACGACCAGCGGGAAAACCGCGCTTCGATCGCGCCATTGATGAAAGGTTGGGGCGAAAAGCACGGCATTACACTACAGCAGGTAGAAACAGATGGCGAGCAAAAGCTCATGCCCGTCGACAAGCGGGGAAAAGTAGTCAAAAATCCGTTCTGGGACGGGGCAGAGGTGCTGGAGTGCTTCACGCATACAGGCTCGTTCACGCTGAACGCCTGCAAGCACGGGGCGAAAAAAGTGACGGCGCTCGACATCTCCGAGCACGCCATCGAAACGGCGAAGCGCAACATCACCTTGAACGGCTTTTTGCACCGCGTCGAGTTTGTCGTAGCCAATGCGTTTGACTATTTGCGGGAAAACGTGGAGGCGGGCAAAAGCTGGGACGTGGTCATTCTCGATCCGCCAGCTTTCGCCAAGTCGCGTGGCGCAGTCAAAGGCGCCTGCCGCGGTTACAAGGATATCAACCTGAACGGGATGAAGCTCGTCCGTCCGGGCGGTTTTTTGGTCACTGCCTCCTGCTCGTACCATATGTCGCCGGAGCTGTTTTTGGAAACGATCCAGGAAGCGGCCGTCGATGCGAAAAAAATCTTGCGGCTGATCGAGTGGCGCGGAGCCGGGAAAGACCACCCGCAAATCAGCGGGGCCGACGAAGCGCATTACTTGAAGTTCGCCATTTTTGAAGTGCGCGATCGCAAGTAGAAAAAGAAAACAGCGCCGAAGCGTATCTGGCGCTGTTTTTGCGTTCACGTGGAATGGGGTCGCTGCTCGCGCTAGCTGGCTGACATCCGCGCGCCGATTTCGCCAGCCTGCCAGGCTTATTGCGCAAACTGCTTGTCGTTTTTCACCTGCCGGACGAGGTCGAGAGCTTTTTTGAAGCCGAGCTCTTTTCCGAGCAAGACTTGTCCTTCGGCGGGGGTAGCGGCGCGGGCCTGGCTTAATGTTTGCAGCTCGTGGGTCAGCAAATGCTCGATGAGGTAGAGCTGGACCTGGCCGATTTCGCGCTCGCTCTTGCGGTTCCGCTCCCGGAACTTCGCCCGTTGCTGGCTTTCCTCCACATATTTGTCGATGTCATCCTCGAGAAAATGGGAGGCGTTGCAAATAATTTGCCGATAGTCATCCGTCTGGGAGGGAATCGGCCGGATGGTGTGACCGAGGTGAGCGAGCAAAAATTTGTTCAGGACGATGCTGTCCCGCGTGTAGTCGTTGTGAAGGAGCGAGTACTCCCCCAAAAAGGCGCCGTTGTCTTTGTCATAGCTGTGCAGCAGCGTGTACGTGGAGCAATACGTACAGTAAAGCAAGTAGTCTCTCATGGACATCCCTCCAGCAAAATAGCTCCATGACAGGGTTTTTACTTCCCATGATATGACGAAGTTTCGCGGTGGGTGATACTTGCTTCTCTTGTATTTGTCGGTCGGTTTGTGTATGCTAAATGACGAGCTTTTGCACGGTACAAAGTGCAGATGCTGGGCGCGTGCATAGCATAGGAGAGAGATGAAACTAAGGTAGACTCTTTGCCTGCCACAGAGGAAAGGAGCATGGCACGGATGGGAACAGAAAAAATCCGTCTGGGAATTATTTATGGGGGAAAATCCTCGGAGCACGAGGTTTCTTTGCGGACGGCCTTGTCGATCATGAAGGCTGTGGATGCGAATAAATACGAGGTAACGCCAATTTACGTGCAATTGGACGGCTCCTGGGTAAAAGGAGAGGCGCTGGCAGGCCAACTGCCGGAAAAAATCGACGCGCTGCGCTTGACGACAGGCGACCAGGCGATCAACCAGGCAACCGGATCGGGACAGGAACTCATCCCGGCGAGCAAGCCGGCATCGTTGTTTTCCATCGGCCAGCAGGTAGATGTGATCTTTCCGGTCGTCCACGGCCCAAACGGCGAGGACGGCACGATTCAGGGGATGCTCGAGCTTGCCAACCTGCCTTATGTCGGCACGGGCGTCATGGCCTCCGCGGTCGGCATGGACAAATGGATGATGAAAACCGTCTTCGCCCAAGTAGGTTTGCCGCAGGTCAAGTACGTCGGTCTTTTGCGCTCGCAATGGGAGAAAAACCCCGAGGAAGTCGCGGAAAACATCGAGCGCAAACTCGGCTATCCGTGCTTTGTCAAGCCAGCGAACATGGGCTCTAGCGTCGGGATCAGCAAGGCGAAAAACCGTGCGGAGCTGGTGCAAGCGCTCAATCTGGCTGCCCGTTTTGACCGCAGACTGATCGTGGAAGAGTTTGTCCAGGCGCGGGAGCTGGAAATTGGCGTACTCGGCAACGAGGAGCTTGTGACGTCTGTGGTGGGCGAGATCATCGCCGCCAAGGAATTTTACGATTACGAAGCCAAGTACAAGGGAGCGGGCACAGAGTTGTCCATTCCTGCCGTCATTCCCGAGCATGTCGCAGACGGGATCGCCGACATTGCGAAAAAAGCGTTCCAGGCGCTGGATGGTTCCGGGCTCTCCCGCGTCGACTTTTTCTGGGACGAGAAAAATGACAAACTGTACATCAACGAAGTGAACACGATGCCAGGCTTCACGCCGTTCAGCATGTACCCGATGCTGTTTCAGGCAGCGGGTGTCAGCTACAGCGAGCTGATTGACCGCCTGGTGCAGCTCGCGCTCGAGCGCCACGCTGACAAGCAGCGCAACATCGTCGAAGCGGAAGGGTTGGAATAGGCAAAAGGAAAGGTGCTAGCAAATAGCGCCTTTTTCTTTTTCGCCACGCCGCCCGCAAAAAGCCAAAAGCGAACAGCAGGCACACCGGGCTCTTGACCCGAGCACGCCCCCGGCACGCTGCGAGCCGCAGGAGCCATAGCCGCTGCCGCACATGAAACAGCGCCTCCCGTACAGGACGAGAGGCGCTGTTTTTTAATCGCGATTTTCCAGATCGGAGAGCAGCGTCCACAGCTCCATGCCTTTTGACGCTTTGAACAAAAAGGCGTGGCGCTCGTCGCGCAGCGGCAAAAGAGCGGAAAGCGCCTCGGCCTTCGTGGCAACATGCAGCTTGTGGCCGCCGTAGGCATCGTGCAGGTGGCGGCTGTCTTCGCCGACGGTGACGAGCAGCTCGATGCGGTCCGCAATGTCTGTGAGCGCTTGGCCGACCCCCGCGTGCATCTGTGCGCTTTGCGGGCCCATCTCGTACATGTCGCCGAGCACGAGCACTTTTTTGCGGGCGAAAAACAGCTCGGCAAACGTGCGCGCAGCAGCTTCCATCGACGACGGGCTGGCGTTGTAGGCGTCGCTGATGTACAGCGCGCCGTGCCTGGAGGGCACCTGCTCAAAGCGCATGGCGGACAGCTTGACAGTCGACAATGCTTCGACGATCTGCTCGGCGCTCATGCCAAGGCGTCTAGCGATGGCGACAGCTGGCAGGGCGTTCAGCACGCTATGCTTGCCGTGCAGCGGGAGGAAGGCGGAAAAGCGCTCCCCAGAAGCGAAGCAGACGTCAAACTGCGTCCCGCTGTCGGTCGGCTCGATTTGCTCTGCCCACAGGTCACAAGGCTCCTTGACCGAGTAGTACATGATCTCGCCGGAATACAGGTGGGCAATGCGCGGCAAGTACTCCGAATCCTTGTTCAGCAGGACGAGGCCGTCCGGGGCTGTATGCGGCAGCAGCTCTGCCTTGGCGAGCGCAATTTTTTCCCGCGTGCCGAAAAACTCCAGATGCGATTCGCCAATGTACGTAATCACGCTGATTTGCGGCTTGACCAGGCTGGCGAGCAAGTCGATTTCCCCGGCGTGGTTCATCCCCAGCTCCAGGACGGCGGCCTGATGTTCCGGCTCCATTTGTAGCAAGGAAAGCGGCACGCCTAAATGATTGTTCAAGTTTTTATATGTCTTGTAGACAGGGGAGCGCGCTTCGAGTACGTGGGCTACGATGTCCTTCACCGTCGTTTTCCCGATGCTGCCCGTAATCGCGATATGCGGGATCGAAAAGTCTTTCCGATAGGCGGCTGCCAGCTTTTGAAAACCGCGCAACGTGTCGTTGACGAGAATCAGCCCGAACTCATCGGGCAAGCCCGCAGGAATTTTTTCCTGATTGGATACGAGCGCCGCGACTGCTCCTTGCTCGGCTGCTTGCAGCAAAAAGTCGTGGCCGTCCCGAACGCCGCCAGTCAGCGCCACGAATAAAGAACCCGCTTTCAGTTGGCGGGTGTCAAAGTGAACGGATGACAAGACAAGATGCGGGGAGCCTGCCAGCAAGAGTCCTTCTGCATTGATTGTGGCCTGTTCCAGTGCAATTGGTTTCATGTGCACGAACTCCTTTTTCTATTGATCCATGGATCTATCTCCACCGGGAAGCCGACAACGCGAACGTGAAGCTGCGAAGTCGTGTTGTTCACGAACTCGTGAATCCTCGAAGTCATGCTACCACGCGCCCGGGAAGGCCGCAAGACAAAAGTGCGGGACTGGCCGTTGCATTTGCCGCGTGCCGTCCGCTATCATGATACTGTCTGTGCCTTGAAATCGTCGAAGCCATATACATAGCTGAAAGGGGTTGCCAAAATGGAGAAGAGCATTTTTACCCGGATTATGGAGGGCGAAATTCCAGCCCGCGTGGAATACGAAGACGAACAGGTCATCGTCATTCATGACATCGCACCAAAGGCGCGCGTCCATCTGCTGATTATCCCGCGCAAGCCGATTCCGACACTGATGGATGTGACGGAGGAAGATTTGCCGCTGATCGGCCACATTCACCGGGTGGCGCAGACGTTGGCGAAAAAGCTGGAGCTGTCCGGTTTTCGCCTGGTAAATAACTGCGGAAAAGAAGGCGGACAAGAAGTTTTCCACATTCATTACCACCTCTTGTCAGGATTTCACGAATAAAAATGAACTAAAGGTTGACCTTCATTAGTCATCTATCCTATAATGAAGTGTGACAGTCTGTTCGTACCACGATTCAGGCGTCCCACGGTTTTAGCGGAGGGAGGGAAGACAAATGGCAGAAATTCGAGTCAAGAAAAACGAGTCTTTGGATAGCGCACTTCGCCGCTTCAAGCGTGAGAGCGCCAAATCCGGGGTGATGGCGGAACTGCGTAAACGTCGTCACTTTGAGAAGCCTAGCATTAGGCGCAAAAAGAAATCCGAAGCAGCTCGCAAACGTAAGTATTAATGGACGGAGGGCCCATCATGAGTGTAATGGAGCGACTCGATCAAGATATGAAGCAAGCAATGAAAGACAAAGCTGCTCTAAAACTCTCTGTTATTCGCATGGTGAAAGCCGCTTTAAAGAATGAAGAGATTAACAAAGGCAGAACTTTGTCTGAAGACGAAGTGCTGACCATCTTGACTCGTGAGTTAAAACAACGCCGTGAATCCCTCCACGAATTCGAGAAGGCAGGCCGTGAGGAACTTGCCTTAAAATCGCGCGAAGAGATCGACGTGCTCTCCGCTTACTTGCCCGCTCAGCTCAGCGAAGACGAAATTCGCGATATCGTTCGGGAAGCAATTGCCGCCACAAATGCCGCCTCCAAAAAAGAGATGGGCAAAGTGATGGGGGCAATCATGCCGAAAGTGAAAGGCAGAGCAGACGGAACCCTCGTGCAAAAGATTGTATCTGAGGAACTACCATCGTAGACAAGCAACACCTCATATAGATACGAACGAGAAAACTCAGCCAGATGATGGCTGGGTTTTTTCTTTTCCCCCAGAGGAATTTGCGGTACATACGGCTTGCGGCGTGTCAAGGTGCTTGAGCGGTCATCTTATTGACAAAAATCTGAAACAATCTTCCCTCTCCTTCGTATACCTTATTGGGCATAAGTTGAAGCTGATACGAGGAAGGAGGTAAATGCAATGACTGCAACAAGGCCAGCTTTACGCCGTGTGCGATTGCTCTTTTCGTTTCTCTGCCTGATGATGGGGCTTTCGATGTTTTTGGCAGCGCCAGGGACGTTTGCACAGTCTTATCAAAAAGCCGTCTGGATTCCGGTAGACAACACGATTGAGCGCGGCCTGGAGAGCTTCTTGGAGAGAGCTTTCGCGGACGCGCAGGAGCAGCAGGCAGACCTTGTCATCTTGCATATTAATACGCCAGGTGGCGAAGTGGATGCTGCCGACCAGATTGGGCAGCTCATCCGCCAATCTCCCATGCATACCATTGCCTACATTGACAATCAAGCTTTTTCAGCGGGTACCTACATCGCTTTGAATGCCAATGAAATCATTATGACGCCAGGCAGCAGCATGGGGGCGGCGACTCCGATTGACCTGGCAGGCAACGCAGCCGATATCAAGTTCATCTCCGGATGGAGCAAAAAAATGTCGGCGGCCGCCAGCTTGAACAATCGCAACCCTGATGTGGCGCGGGCCATGGTCGAAATGGATACGGAGTTTCCCGGCTTGAAGCCGAAAGGAACGGTGCTCTCGCTCGACGCCCAGCAAGCCAAAACGTTGGGCTACGCGGACCGCGTCGTTTCCGGCAAGGAAGAGCTGCTGGCCAGCCTTGGTGTTCCGGGCGATTCCCTTCAGGTGATCGAGCCGACAGGCGGGGAAAAGGTCGCGCGCTGGGTGACCAGCCCGTACGTCATGAGCCTGCTGTTGGTCATCGGCCTGGTAGGAATTGTGGTTGAGCTGTTTGCACCCGGCTTTGGGGTCGCGGGTACGATCTCTTTGGTTTCCTTCGGCCTGTATTTCTTCGGTCATTATGTGGCAGGCTTTGCAAACTGGCTGCACATCGGTCTGTTTGTCATCGGAATTTTACTCATGATCTTGGAAATATTCCTGCCAGGCGGTATCGTCGGAGCGATCGGGTTTATCAGCATCGTGACCGGCCTGGTGATGGCTGCCTACGACACGCAGCAAGGGCTCGCCTCGCTGGGGCTCGCGGCAATCGTCACGGCTCTGGTGGCATTTCTGCTCATCAAACGGTACGGCGTCAAAGGTCTGCTTGGCAAATTCGTTCTCGGCGACGCGCAGCGCAACGAGGAAGGATATGTGGCGCCGAAGGACCAGCGTGACCTCGCAGGGAAAACAGGTGTTGCCCTGACGCCTTTGCGTCCGGCTGGTGTCGTGAAAGTGGATGGAAAACGCGTCGATGCGGTTTCGGCCGGAGGCTTTATCGACGCCGGAACGGCGATTGTCGTCGTGCAAGTGGAAGGCACGCGCGTCGTCGTAGCCGAACAAGAATAAAGGAGTGAACTGCACATGTTGGAAAGTGGATTGATACCTCTCATATTTATGGTGGCGGTCGCCATCGTAGCTCTCTCGATTTTCTTCTCGTTTGTTCCCGTGATGCTCTGGATTTCCGCGCTCGCCTCGGGCGTGAACATCGGGATTATTACGCTCGTCGCCATGCGCCTTCGCCGCGTCGTTCCGTCGCGCATCGTAAATCCGCTCATCAAGGCGCGCAAAGCTGGCTTGCAGTTGGATACAAACCAGTTGGAGAGCCACTACTTGGCAGGCGATAACGTAGACCGTGTCGTGGACGCATTGGTAGCCGCGCAGCGCGCAGATATTCCGCTCGGCTTTGAGCGCGCCGCAGCGATTGACCTGGCAGGGCGCGACGTCTTGGAAGCGGTACAAATGAGCGTGAACCCGAAAGTTATCGAAACGCCAGTCGTAGCAGCCATGGCCAAAGACGGTATCGAGCTGCGCACAAAAGCAAAAGTAACGGTACGCGCCAACATTGACCGTCTGGTCGGTGGTGCGGGGGAAGAAACGATCATCGCCCGCGTCGGGGAAGGGATTGTTTCGACAATCGGTTCGTCCGCGAGCCACAAGGACGTATTGGAAAATCCGGACCTCATCTCCAAAACCGTACTGAACAAAGGTCTGGATGCAGGAACGGCATTCGAAATTCTCTCCATTGATATCGCGGACGTCGATGTAGGCAAAAACATCGGGGCGCAACTGCAAACCGACCAGGCCGAAGCCGACAAGCGCATCGCCCAGGCAAAAGCGGAGGAGCGCCGCGCGATGGCGGTTGCCCAAGAGCAGGAAATGATCGCTCGCGTACAGGAAATGAAAGCGAAAGTAGTAGAGGCAGAGGCACAGGTTCCACTTGCTTTGGCAGAAGCGCTGACCAGCGGCAAAATGGGCGTCATGGATTACTACAACCTGCAAAACATTGCAGCCGATACGCAAATGCGTCAATCGTTCGGGCATCCAGGAGACAAACAGGACCCTGCCTCGCCTGACAAGAAAGAGTAAGGGCGATCGCCATGGACGATCTCTTGGATCTCCTCTTTGACTTGTTTGGCTGGCTTCTGCCTCTGATTGGAAAGTACTGGTTTATCATTTTGGGCTACATCGGCTACAAGCTGCTTGGATTGGGCGGCAAAGGAAATGGCAAAGGGAAGAAGATGTCGCAAGGGAGACCGAACCGCCCCCTTACGCCTGTCGAGACGCCATGGGCTAGGCAAGAGCCTGCTGTGACGGAGGAGCGGAAAACGGTGCGAGCCTCCGCCAAATACGAGCCGATGGACCGAGACACAGAATCGATGGAAGGCGTCGGAGTGGAGCAGGAATGGGCATTTTCGGAACCTGTACGCGCTTCGACAGGCTCCGCGATTCGCCTGTCCGCGGCGGCGGCACAGTCGGCTCCACAGCGAGCGAAGCCGCAGCCTGCCAGCACCGTCGATCCGCGTGAAGGCATGAAGTGGGCGCTGATTTTCGGCGAGCCGCGCTCCAAAGCGCCATACTTCGCCGAGCGCTCTCGCAAATCGGCCAAGTAGCGGCCAAGCGAAAACAGGTGAACGTCATGTTCGCCTGTTTTTTTGTACAGATAAAAATTTCTAAGATTCTTATCCAGTATAAGGGCAACTAAGGCTGCGCCAAGCCATTGGCGCAGCCAAGTTTTCTAATTGCGTTTGTCGAAAACTTGGGCTTGTGTCCATCAAGGCGGTTGACTATCCTGAAAGTATAGAAATTTGTTCCAATAAAGATAAGGGGTAGTGGACAAGCAATGAATCAGCAAATCTTTGAGCAAATGGGGCGCTTTCGCCAAAAAGTGATTCGGCTTGCCATTTTTGAAAAGAAATCCATCTACGAAACGGCCATTGCTTGCGGGTGCTCCGCGGAAAAAGTAAAGCGCGTCTTGAAAAAATGGAAGGTGCTTACACGAAGCGAACGACAGTTGTCCGCCTTCCTTGAGAAAGAACAGCAGCGATAGGCCTCTGGCACTTGGGACTCCCGAGTGACGGAGGTCTTTTTTTGGTTGTCCACGCCCCTTTTCGCAAAAAAATCTGCCCCCTCTTTGGAAATGCGAAAGCGCAGGTTTTCGTATGAATGCCGCACAGTTCGCTCGCATACGCATAGGTAAGAATGATATTGCACCAGATGCCCGGAAGCGATTTTGGCATGACCCGTTGTAGAAAACAAGGCGCGTGCGCCAGTAGAAGGGGGGCTTATCCATGAAGCGTTGGAGCCGCCGTCTGCGCCAGTTGGCCGGAGGTGTGTTGGATCTGCCGCAAGATGTGGTCCTGGAAGTCCCGCGCATTACGATGATCGGTCACTTGCAAATGTACATAGAGAATCATCGCGGTGTTCTGCATTTCAGCGAACATGAGCTGCGCTTGCTGTTGACAAACGGGCAGATGATTGTCTCAGGCGAACAGCTTGTCATAAGAGCGATTTTGCCGGAAGAAGTGCTACTCGAAGGAAGAATTGGCGGGGTCAAATTTTTGGAGACGGGGCCGCAGGGCTCGTAGCACAAAGAAAGGTGGAGACGGCACATATGCGAAACGGACTCAAGGAATGGGTAGATGGACACATCACCATCACCGTACGGGGTAAGCGTTTTGAGCGTTTGCTGAATATGGCCGTACGGGATGGCATCCGAATCTGGAATATTCGCAGGGTCGGTTCGGAGGTGAGCCGCTGCGATATACTGATTCGCGACTATTTTCGCCTGCGGCCGCTGTTGAAGGAGACAGGCTGTCGCAGCCATGTGGAAAACAGGGACGGCCTGCCTTTTTGGCTCTTGCGCGTGCGCAGGCGCGCGGGACTGGCTATTGGCGCGGTTTTGTTTTTTATCGGATTGTACATGCTCTCCTCGTTTGTCTGGAGCGTCGAGGTGACCGGAACCAAGCATATTGATCCGGCGCGGGTGATTAAAGCCGCCGATCAGATCGGGATTAAAGAAGGGGCCTGGAAGGTCAAACTAAAGGAACCGCTGCTTTTGCAAAAAGAGCTGCTGAGCCTGCTGCCGGAAGCGGCCTGGGTCGGCATCGACATCCAGGGCACGAAGGTCAGGCTGCAAGTGGTGGAGAAGGAAGCGCCTGTCAAGCCGCTAGCGACGGGGCCGCGCCATCTCGTGGCGAAAAAGCGCGCGGTCATCCACAAAATTCTCCCCGAAGTGGGCAAAAGCCAGGTGACGAACAACCAGCTCGTCGAAAAAGGCCAGGTGCTTATCTCGGGCATTATCGGCAACGAAGAGCGCCAGCAGGCTGTTTCGGCGCGCGGCAAGGTGCAAGGGGAGGTCTGGTATGTCAGCAACACCTCGGTGCCGCTGAAGCAAACGCTCTACCGCTTGACCGGAGAGCGCCAGGAGCAGCAGTACTTGCTGGTGGGGCCGTACGCGATCCAGGTGTGGCCGTTCAACAAGGAAGGGTTTGCCGACGCCCAGACCGAAGAAAAACGGTACGTCCCCTCTTACGCCGGGTACACGTCGCCGATCGGCTGGAAAACGGTCACGTACACGCAAATCGAGCCGATTACGAAGCAATTGAGCGCAGAAGAGGCGACGGAGATAGCGAAAAAATTCGCCAGAGCAGACATTTTGCAAAAAGCTGGTAAAGATGCGTTTATTCAGGACGAAAAAGTTTTGCACGTCACCGCAGAGAATGGTAAAGTTTACGTAAGCATTCATTTTTCCGTCATTGAAGAAATTGCCGTTGAACAGCCGATCATCCCCCAGGCACCCGTGAACAATGGCAATCCGTGACGTCATATTGCTGATAACCGTTGCAAGGAGATGGAAGCCTGTTGCACGTACAAGATGAGGTAAGAATCCCGTTTTCAGACGCATCTGAGGCCTTGTTGTTGTTTGGACCGCACGACGCGTACCTAAAGCTGATCGAGGAAAAAAGTCCTGCCCGAATCATGACCCGCGAAGGCGAACTGGTCATTAGCGGCGACAAGCCGGAAGTGGATAAGCTGACGGAGCTGATTGGCATTTTGCTGCAGCTAATCCGCAGAGGAATTGCACTGTCCGAGCGCGACATTTCGTATGCGATGATGCTCGTCGGCCGGGGAGAAGCAGCGCAACTGCTGGATGTTTATGATGAGGAAGTGGCACGCACCCAGCGCGGAAAGGTGATCCGGGCCAAAACGCTCGGCCAGCGGCACTATTTGTCGGCGATCAAGAAGCACGACATCGTCTTCGGAATCGGGCCTGCCGGAACGGGAAAAACGTATTTGGCGGTGGTTACGGCAGTGACCGCGTTGAAAAATGGACGTGTCAAACGGATCGTTCTTACCAGACCGGCTGTGGAAGCGGGAGAGAGCCTTGGATTTTTGCCTGGCGATCTGCAGGAAAAGGTAGACCCGTATTTGCGTCCGCTCTATGACGCCTTGTATGACATGCTTGGCACCGAGCAGGTGGCCAAGATGATGGAGCGCGGACTGATTGAAGTCGCTCCGCTGGCGTACATGCGCGGTCGTACTCTAGAAGACTCGTTCGTCATTTTGGACGAGGCGCAAAACACCACTCCCGAGCAAATGAAAATGTTTTTGACCAGGCTTGGGTTCGGGTCCAAAATGGTGATTACGGGTGACGTGACACAGGTTGACCTGCCCAAAGGCAAAAAGTCCGGACTGCGCGAAGCGGAGCGGATTTTGAACCGGATACCGGACGTAGCCTTCATCCATTTCCAAGAAGGGGATGTCGTGCGACACAGCCTGGTGCAAAAAATTATCGCGGCCTATGCCAAGGAAGAAGCCGATCACGGCTATTGATAAATCGCGTTTGCAAAAAAAAGGAGATTGTTCATCTGTGCTATCTGTAGAAATCCTCCATGAAGAAATCGAACCGCTTGATGAAAGCCTGCAAAAACTGCTGACCGACTGTCTCGAAGCATGCGCAAAGCTGGAGGACGTACAGGGAGAAGTAGTCGTTACGCTGGTCACCAACGAGCGGATTCACGAGCTGAACCGCGACTATCGCGGCGTGGATCGTCCGACAGACGTTTTGTCTTTCGCCATGAACGAACCGGGTGAGGGCGAAATGGAAATCTTCTTCGACGAGAGCGAAGCGGACGAAGTTCCAAATATGCTTGGAGACATTATCATCTCCGTGCAAAAAGCGCGTGAGCAAGCTGAGGATTACGGCCACTCCTTCGAAAGAGAGCTGGGCTTTCTCGCTGTGCATGGCTTTCTCCATCTGCTCGGCTACGATCACGGTACGCCGGAAGAGGAGAAAGAAATGTTTTCCCGTCAAGAAAAAGTATTGGAGCAAATCGGCTTGACGAGGTAGGAGATCACATTGAAGGAATTCCGGAGAATGGCGAAAAGCTTCGGCTACGCCTTGCAAGGAATCGGGCACACCGTAAAGACACAGCGAAACATGCAAATCCACGTAGCCGCTGCTGTAATCGTACTGGCGGCGGCCTGGTGGCTGCACATCCCGCGCAGCGATGTTTTGCTGGTCTTTTTTTCTATCGGCCTTGTCTTTTCGCTGGAGCTGGCGAATACGGCTGTAGAGGCAGTCGTCGACCTCGCCTCTCCAGACTGGCACGAAAAAGCGAAAATCGCCAAAGACGCGTGCGCAGGGGCTGTGCTGGTGGCGGCGATTTTGTCTGTCATTATCGGCATGGCTGTCTTCGGGCCGCCTTTGCTGCAAAAAATAGCGGGCTAGCCTGCGGCATGTCCCAGCCAGACGTTTGACAGGCCCCGAATAGACGACTGACCGGACGAGCCTTTTTGGGAGGCCATGAAGTCTGGTCTCTTGGCGTCTCTTCGTCAGGGGGCAGGCGCGTTTTTTCCGGTTCGCGAAAAATCGTGGTAGAGACTACGTATAAGAGGAATGATGAGAATGGATAAACAAGCGTTACTGGCGAAAGCCATCGAAGCAAGGGAGCTGGCGTACGTGCCGTACTCCAAGTTTCAGGTAGGAGCGGCGCTGTTGTGCGAGAGCGGCAACGTATACCTCGGCGGCAATATCGAAAATGCGGCGTACTCGCTGTGCAACTGCGCGGAGCGTACCGCCCTGTTCAAGGCGTTTTCCGAGCGGGATCGCACCTACAAGGCGCTGGCGGTGGCAGCAGATACGCCAGGGCCGGTGTCTCCGTGCGGCGCTTGCCGTCAGGTGATCGCCGAGCTGTGCCCGCAGGACATGCCGGTGTATTTGACCAACCTCAAAGGGGACGTGGAGGAAACGACAGTATCTGCCCTGTTGCCAGGGGCATTTTCCAAGGAGGATTTACGTGGATAACCGCAAGACCAAAAAGTCATTCAAATCAGGGTTCGTCTCGATTGTCGGCAGACCGAACGTGGGCAAATCGACGCTCTTGAACCACATCGTCGGCCACAAGATCGCGATCATGTCGAACAAGCCGCAAACGACGCGCAACAAAATTACCGCCGTGCATACGACGGAAGACGGGCAGATCATCTTCCTCGATACGCCGGGCATTCACAAGCCGCAATCCAAGCTCGGTAACTACATGGTTTCGGTTGCGGAAAACACGCTGAACGAAGTCGATCTCGTGCTGTTTGTCGTCGACGCGACCGAAAAGCGCGGCGCAGGTGACGACTACATCATCGAGCGGCTGAAGCAAGTCAAGACCCCGGTATTTTTGGTCATCAACAAAATCGACAAGGTGCATCCGGAAGCTTTGCTGCCGATCATCGACGACTACCGCAAGCTGTACGATTTCAAGCAGATCGTTCCGATCTCGGCGCTTCAGGGCAACAACACCAGTTCGTTGACCGAAGCGATCATGGGCGAAATGGAAGAAGGCCCGATGTTCTACCCGGCCGACCAGGTGACCGATCACCCGGAGCGCTTTGTCGTAGCGGAGCTGATTCGGGAAAAAGTGCTGCACCTGACACGCGAGGAAGTGCCGCACTCGATCGCCGTCGTCGTGGAAGAAATGAAGCGCGGCGAAAACGGGAAAACGCTGTACATTTACGCTGCGATCTACGTCGAGCGCGATTCGCAGCGCGGCATTTTGATCGGGCAAAAAGGCCAGATGCTCAAAGAGATCGGCCGACGGGCGCGTAAGGACATCGAGCGTTTGATGGGCGATCAAGTGTTTTTGGAGCTGTGGATCAAGGTGAAAAAGGACTGGCGCAACCAGGAGCGCATGTTGCGCAACTTCGGCTTTTTTGACGAGGAATAACAGCCGGGTCAGTGTCCTTCGTTTTCATTCGTGTTAATTTTTCCAAGGCATAGAATAACGGGCGCAGGTGATTCTAAGAAGGAAGTGGAGAGACCCGATACAGGAAAGGATGATGCTCCATGCTTCGTGACTTTTCTTGGAGAGTTTTCGCTTTAACCGGTGACATCCATGCTTACCTTCTCTACCGCGATCACCATCAGGCAGACGGCTCCTCGGAAGACGCGCTGCTTGATCTCGCCCAGGAAGAATTGGGTGACTCGCAGGCATGCTTGTAAAGTGGGAAGGGATTGTCATTCGCAGCGTGGACTACGGCGAGTCCAGCAAAGTGGTGACGTTGTTTACCCGGGAGAACGGCAAGCTTGGCGTGATGGCGCGCGGTGCAAAAAAGACCAAGAGCCGTCTTGCCGCCGTCTCCCAGTTGTTTTCGCACGGCTACTTTCTGTGCAAAGCAGGACCCGGAGCAGGAATGCCTGATTTGTCACAGGGGGACATACTGGATTCGTTTCGGGATATGCGGCAGGGCCTCACGGCGACGGCTTATGCCGCTTACATAGCGGAGCTTTTGGATCGATTGACACACGAGAGGGAGCCGAATCCTTTTTTGTTCCAGTTGCTCCTTCAGACGTTTCGCTACTTGGATGAAGGGGTGGACCCGGAAATTCTTTGCCGCATTTTCGAGATGAAGATGTTGAGCGTGGCCGGAATCTCCCCGCAGTTGTCAGCTTGCGCGAACTGCGGACAGCAGCGGGAGCCGTACGCGATCAGCGTGTCGCAGGGGGGACTGTTGTGTCCGTCCTGTCAGCCTTTTGATCCGTATGCTTTGGCGGTTACGCCCTCTACCTGGAAGCTTTTGCGGCTGTTCCAGGTCTTTGATTTGGAGCGGCTCGGCGATATCGAGGTGAAGCCGGCGACGCGCAGCCAGCTCAAGCATGTCATCCGCAGCTTCATGGATGAGCACCTCGATCTGCGGCTGAAAAGTCGCGCCTTTCTGGAACAGCTTGAGCGAATGGAAAGGATGGCGCAGCCGGACAGTGACTGATTGACATCCGATTTTCTTTTCGTTATGATAGGTAGCAAACTTACATACCGAATGTTGCCATGAAGGAAAAGAGTAGTCGGCCACTGTGTGCCAGAAGCGAACCGGGGACGGTGCAAGCCCGGTCACCATGCTGATGAAGGGCGTTCCGGAGCAATTTGATCTTGACAAGGTGGGCGAAGAACTTTTTCGCCAAGTAGGGTGGAACCGCGAGAATCCTCTCGTCCCTACACTGTTGCTTTTTGCGACAGTGTAGCGGGCGGGAGGTTTTTATTTTTGGAGGAGGAAAAAGCATGAAAATGACATTTCAAGACATCATTTTGACGCTGCAAAACTTTTGGGCGAAGCAAAATTGCCTGATCGTGCAGCCGTACGACGTGGAAAAAGGGGCGGGGACACTCAACCCGATGACATTTTTGCGCTCCATCGGCCCTGAGCCGTGGAATGTCGCTTATGTGGAGCCTTCCCGTCGCCCGGCGGATGGCCGCTACGGCGAAAACCCGAACCGCCTGTACCAGCACCACCAGTTCCAGGTCATCATGAAGCCGTCGCCGGACAACATCCAGGAGCTGTATCTGGAAAGTCTGCGTGAGCTCGGCATCGAGCCGCTGGAGCACGACATCCGCTTCGTGGAGGACAACTGGGAGCACCCGGGTCTGGGCGCGTGGGGGCTCGGCTGGGAAGTTTGGCTGGACGGCATGGAAATCACCCAGTTCACCTACTTCCAGCAAGTGGGCGGCCTGGAGTGCAAGCCGGTAGCGGTCGAGCTGACGTACGGCTTGGAGCGGCTGGCTTCCTACATTCAGGAAAAAGAAAACGTGTTCGACCTGGAATGGTGCAACGGCTTCACGTATGGAGACGTGTTCCTGCAGCCGGAGTACGAACACTCCAAATACACGTTCGAGCTGTCTGACACAGACATGCTGTTTACCCTCTACAACACGTACGAAGCAGAGGCAAAACGACTGATGAAGGAGCGTCTCGTCTACCCGGCGTACGACTATGTGCTGAAATGCTCGCACACGTTCAATCTGTTGGACGCCCGCGGCGCGATCAGCGTGACCGAGCGTACAGGCTATATCGCCCGCGTCCGCAATCTGTCGCGTGAAGTAGCGCAAACGTACTACGCGGAGCGCGAGCGTCTCGGCTTCCCGCTGCTGAAAAAAGCAGGCGGACAAGAGGAACAGACGGCACAGGTGAAGGGAGAGGATACAAATGAGTAAACGCGATTTGCTCGTAGAAGTTGGTCTGGAAGAAATGCCAGCGCGGTTTGTGGCACTGGCAGCATCGCAATTCAAGGAAAAAGTGGAAAAATGGCTGACGGCAGAACGCGTGCCATTTGACCAGATTACGGCGCTGGAAACGCCGCGCCGCTTTGCCTTGCTGATCCACGGCCTTGCGGAAAAGCAGCCGGATCGCAACGATGAAGCGAAAGGTCCGGCCAAAAAAATCGCCCAGGACGAAGCGGGCAACTGGACCAAGGCAGCGCTCGGCTTTGCGCGCAGCAACAACGTCGACCCGAACGACCTGTACTTCAAGGAAGTAAACGGCGTGGAGTATGTACATGCAAGAAAAGCGGAGGCAGGCAAGGCGACGACGGAAATTTTGCCGCAGCTCGCCGATGTGATCGCGGGCATGAGCTTCCCGAAAAACATGCGCTGGGGCGCAAGAGATTTGAAATACGTTCGTCCGATTCGCTGGCTCGTTGCCCTGTTTGGCGAAGAGCTGATTGACCTGGAAATCGCAGGCGTCAAAAGCGGTCGCGTCTCCCGCGGCCATCGCTTCCTGGGCACAGAAGTGACGTTGAACAACCCGGGCGAGTACGTGAGCAAGCTGGCCGAGCAGCACGTCATTGTCAATCCGGAAGAGCGCCGGGCGTTGATCGTGGAGCAAATCCGCCGTATGGAGCAGGAGCACGGCTGGACGATTCCGATGGATGAGGGGCTGCTCGATGAAGTCGTTCACCTCGTGGAGTATCCGACCGCACTCTACGGCACGTTCGAAGCGGAGTTTTTGACGATTCCGCGTGAGGTTCTGGTCACCTCCATGCGCGAGCATCAGCGCTACTTCCCGGTGGAAAACGCGCAAGGCCAACTGCTCAACCACTTTGTCACCGTGCGCAACGGCGACAGCCGCGCGCTGGAGAACGTCGCAAAAGGAAACGAAAAAGTGTTGCGTGCCCGTCTCTCTGACGCCCGCTTCTTCTATGTAGAGGACCAGAAGCTGTCCATCGAAAGCTGCCTGAAGCGCCTGGAGACGATCGTGTTCCATGAAGAGCTGGGAACGATCGGCGACAAGGTGCGCCGCGTCCGCAAGACGGCGGGACTGATCGCAAGCAAGCTCGGCGTCACTGCCGAAGAAGCCAAGCAAGTAGACCGCATCGCCGAAATCGCCAAGTTTGACCTCGTGACGAACATGGTCGGCGAGTTTCCTGAGCTGCAAGGCATCATGGGTGAAGATTACGCCCGCAAGGCAGGCGAGTCCGACCTCGTGGCGCGCGGCGTGTTCGAGCACTACTTGCCGCGCTTTGCCGGGGACCTCATGCCTGCCTCTGCCCAAGGCGCGATCGCGAGCATGGCTGACAAGCTCGACACGATCGTCGGCTGCTTCTCCATCGGCATCGTGCCGACAGGCTCCCAAGACCCGTACGGCCTGCGCCGGATGGCGGCGGGAATCGTCGCCATTTTGCTGGAACGCAACTGGCAACTGTCTTTGGACGAACTGTGGGATGCGGCGCTGGAAGGCTATGCGGCACAGGGCGTAAGCAAACGTACCGTGGAAGAAGTGAAAAAGGACTTGGTCGACTTCTTCGCTCTGCGCCTGAAAAACGTCCTGCAGGAAAACGGAGTCCGCTACGATGTGGTGGATGCCGTGCTGAGCGCAGATTTGACGCGGGTGCCTGACGTGCTGGCAAAAGCGAAGGCATTGATGGCGACTGTCTCGGCCGAAGACTTCAAGCTGATCGTCGAGCAGTTTAACCGGGTGAACAACCTGGCGCAAAAAGCGGAAGCGGACAGCGTGGACGAAGCGCTGTTTGCCGAAGAAGCCGAGCGCAACCTGTATCAGTCTTACCAGTCCGTCGAAAGCGAAGTGCAGGGACTCGCCGATCAGGAGAAAATTTTGGCGACGCTCTCCACGCTGCGCGAGCCGATTCAAGGCTTTTTCGACAAGGTGATGGTCATGGCGGAAGATCAGGCGGTTCGCGCCAATCGCCTGGGCTTGCTGCTTCGCATCTCCCGTCTTTTGAACGGCTACGCCGACTTTGCAAAAATTGTGTTTGCGTAAAAAACAAATAGGCTGGTGCCTCCGTCTTAAAATGAGACGGGGGCACCTTTTTTCCGCGCGAAAGAAGGAATATCCGGTCGAATAGAGTAATACTAGGAAGAGGTAAAGACAGAACCGGGGTGATTGGTCATCGAGCTTACCAAGCGTCAAGAGCAGATCTTACAGATAGTGAAGGATGACGGACCGATTACAGGGGAGCATATCGCGGAGCGTCTCAATCTGACTCGCGCTACGTTGCGCCCTGATCTTTCCATCCTCACGATGTCAGGATATTTAGAAGCCAGACCTCGGGTCGGGTATTTTTATGCCGGCCGACCTGCAAGCTCCGTCATTAGTGAACGGCTTCACAAGCTTATTGTCAATGACTACAAGGCAGTGCCAATCGTAGTTTCCGAGTCCGCCTCCGCTTACGATGCCATCGTGACCCTCTTTCTGGAGGATGTCGGGACGTTGTTCGTTGTCAACCAAAAAGGGTATTTAGCTGGCGTCATCTCACGCAAGGACCTTTTGCGCGCTTCCCTCGGCAACAAGACGCTGGAGGATGTGCCAGTCAGCATCATCATGTCGCGGATGCCGAACATCATCACCTGCGGGCCAGAGGAAACCTTGTACGCGGCAGCGAAAAAGCTGATTGATTTCCAGATCGATTCCTTGCCTGTCGTGCGACCCAGTGACGAAGATCCGAAGCAGATGGAGTTGATGGGACGGGTTACGAAGACGACGATCGCCAAAGCATTTGTAGAACTGGGCAGCGAGCCGAAAGTGTAGGAGGAGAATGGATGCAAGGTAACCAACAAGGACAGCTCATCTACGTGGTCTCAGACTCCATCGGCGAAACGGCCGAGCTGGTCGTTCGCGCTGGAGCCAGCCAATTTGACCGTTTTTTGTTTGATGTGCAAAAGTATCCCTACATAGAAGACAAGGAATCCATCGACGAAATCATCGCTTCCGCCAAGGAATCGAAAGCGATGATCGTCTTTACTCTGGTAATCCCGGAGCTGAACGCGTACATTACCCAGCAAGCGGCCCTGCACGGCATTCCTGCGATTGATGTGATGGGCCCGCTCATGCACACGCTACAGGGCATGCTCAAGGAGCCGCCGACAGGCAAGCCAGGGCTTGTGCGTCGACTGGACGAGGAGTACTTCCGCAAGGTGGACGCGATCGAGTTCGCCGTCAAATACGACGACGGCCGCGACCCGCGCGGGCTTTTGCGCGCGGACGTCGTTTTGATCGGGGTATCGCGCACCTCCAAGACACCGCTCTCCATGTACTTGGCGAACAAGCGCCTGAAAGTGGCGAATGTTCCCCTCGTTCCGGAGGTGGAGCCGCCGGAAGAGCTGTTCCAGCTCCCGCCAGAACGGTGTGTCGGGTTGACCATTAATCCGGAGCAGTTGAACGGCATCCGCACCGAGCGACTGAAAGCGCTCGGATTGACGGCGCAAGCCAACTACGCCAATCTCGACCGGATTGCGGAAGAGCTGGCCTACTCCAAGCGGATTATCGACCGTCTGGGCTGTAAGGTGATCGACGTGTCGAACAAGGCTGTGGAGGAAACGGCCAACATCATTTTGGAGATGATTCGCAAAAACAACCTCCGCAACGAAAGAAAATAGGCCAAAAGAAGGGATTTGGCGACTTTTGTAGAAAACGAGTAGCGAAAGCTTTTCATACATGGAGCGCAACAGCGTTTATTGCTTGCGGAAATGTGGAAAAGTAGAAAAGAAGAAAAGAAGTTCGAGACAAAGAAGGAATTTGACGAATTTTGACGAACTAAATAATCTCATCGTGCGATTCTCCTAAAAAGGTGGAAAGACATGACAGGTCCCACTTCAGATGAATTTGTGAATCAAGTGCGTGCCGCTGTCGACATCGTAGACGTTGTAGGAGAGTACGTTCAACTGAGAAAAAGCGGTCGTGCCTTTCTCGGTCTATGTCCGTTTCACTCTGAAAAGAGCCCTTCCTTCAATGTGAATGCAGAGCGACAGTTTTTCCATTGCTTTGGCTGCGGGGCAGGTGGGGATGTCTTTTCCTTTTTAATGAAACTGGAGCAACTGACGTTCCCAGAGGCACTGCACAAATTGGCGGAGCGTGCCGGGATCGAGATGCCCAAGACACAGCAAGTAGAGGAATCTCCTGAAAAACGCGCCAAGCAAGCCATGCAGGAAGCGCATCAGCTTGTGTCAAAGCTGTACCACTACGTGCTGACGGAGACGCCATATGGCGTGGAGGCGATGAAGTACCTCGAACGGCGCGGAGTGTCTATGCAGACGATTGCCGAGTTTCAGATCGGCTTTGCGCCCGATTCCTGGGATTTTGTGACGCAGTTTTTAAAAAAGCGGGAGTTTTCCCAGGAGTTGATGGTGGAGGCCGGACTCTTGGCGAAAAGCGATGGAGGAAAAGTATTCGATCGCTTTCGGGGACGGATCATGTTCCCCATCCACGACACCCAGGGAAATGTCATCGGATTCGGCGGCCGCCTGTTGGACGGCTCAAAGCCGAAGTCTCAACCCAAGTATTTAAACAGCCCGGAAAGCCTTTTGTTTAACAAAAGCGCTACCCTGTTCAACCTTCACCGTGCCCGTCCATATATTAGAAAGAGGAAGCAGGCACTGTTGTTTGAAGGATATGTCGATGTCATCTCGGCATGGCAGGCGGGTTTTCCCCAAGGAATCGCCACGCTGGGCACCGCCCTGACGGAGCAGCAGGCCAGAATGATTCGGCGCAATGTCGATTCGGTTGTGCTTTGCTATGACGGAGACGCTGCCGGTCAGGAGGCGACAAGCAAGGCGATCCACATACTGCAGCAGGCTGGTCTCATCGTTCGGGTAGCTCCTTTGCCGCAGGGAGTCGACCCCGATGATTACATCCGCCAGTACGGAGCTGAAGCCTTTTCTCAGCAGGTTTTGCTGCAGGCGATGCCGGTTACGGCTTTTCGCTTGAAACATTTACGCAGCCAGATCGTAATAAATGATGAGACGGACAAGGCCCGCTTGATTGCCAAGGCCGTTGAAATCATCAACGAGCTGGAAAGCCCGGTCGAACGGGATATGTATTTGCGGCAATTGGCGGATGAATACTCCCTGACGCTCAGCGATCTCAAGTGGGAGGCCAAGCGCGTTTACAAACAGCAAAAAAGTGAACGGCAAAGGGATAAAGTGTCGCCAGCATGGAATAATAGTATAAATAATGGCAAAGTTACGCTCGCGAAAACACTGCCGCCCGCTTACCATACGGCTGAGCGCATGCTGCTGTACTACATGATGCGGAATCAAGAAATAGCCGCCCGCGTCCAGGAGGAATGCAGCGCCCACTTTCAAGTGGACGAACACGACGCGCTGGCTGCCTACCTGTACGCCTACTACGCAGAGGGAAACCCGGAAGACCCTGGAGGGTTCATACATTACGTGCAAGACGATTTGTTAAAGCAATTAGCCTCGGGATTGGCCATGATGGAGTGCAAGGAAGACGTATCTGATTTAGAGATCGGTGACTACATCAAACAAGTGAATAACTACCCGAAGCGTGCCGAGTTGGAACGATTGCGCGAAGAGCAGCGGAGCTTACACCTCCAAGCGGCCGCAGCGGACAGCGAGGATGCGCGCAAACAACTGGAAATTCAAGCTGCCTTAACAGGGATGAAGATTCTTGAATTGGAAAATGCTTTAAAAGAAGGGTAGCTTCAGATCATTCCCGGGGAAGGAGGGAAAGTAGATGAACAAGCAAAATATCACTTCTGACATGGAAGCAATGTCCATCGAACAAGTGAAGGAGCAGTTGGTCGAATTAGGCAAGAAACGCGGCGTTTTGTCGTACAAGGAAATTACGGATCGCCTGGCAGGTTTCGAGCAGGATTCGGATCAGATGGATGAGTTTTTCGAATACCTGGGCGATCAAGGTATCGAGATCAACAACAACGAGAACGACGACGACGATGAAGTCGACGAAATGATTATGAAGGACGAGGACAACGAAGAATTCGACTTTGACGATCTCTCCGTTCCGCCTGGAATTAAGATCAATGACCCTGTACGGATGTACTTGAAAGAAATTGGTCGTGTTCCTCTGCTCTCCGCTGAAGAGGAGATTAAATTGGCGCAGCGCATTGAACAGGGTGACGAGGAAGCGAAAAGAAGACTGGCTGAGGCCAACCTGCGACTGGTTGTTTCGATTGCCAAGCGCTATGTAGGCCGCGGCATGCTGTTCCTCGACCTGATTCAAGAAGGGAACATGGGTCTGATTAAAGCGGTGGAAAAGTTTGACTACCGCAAAGGCTACAAGTTCAGTACGTACGCGACATGGTGGATTCGCCAGGCCATTACCCGTGCAATTGCGGACCAGGCGCGGACCATTCGGATTCCGGTGCATATGGTGGAAACGATCAACAAGCTGATACGCGTTTCCAGGCAGCTTCTCCAGGAGCTAGGACGTGAGCCGATGCCAGAGGAAATCGCGGAAAAAATGGATTTGACCCCGGAAAAGGTTCGAGAAATCATGAAGATTGCTCAAGAGCCTGTTTCTTTGGAGACGCCAATCGGGGAAGAAGACGACTCTCACTTGGGCGATTTCATCGAGGACCAGGACGCGCTGGAGCCTTCGGATGCAGCGGCGTATGAGCTGTTGAAAGAGCAGCTCGAAGACGTTCTGGACACCTTGACTGATCGGGAAGAAAACGTTCTTCGCCTGCGTTTTGGCCTCGACGACGGTCGCACGCGCACATTGGAAGAAGTTGGCAAAGTGTTCGGCGTAACGCGCGAGCGCATTCGTCAGATCGAAGCAAAAGCGCTGCGAAAACTTCGTCATCCAAGCCGAAGCAAACGCTTAAAAGATTTCCTGGAATAGCCGATATAAGGAGTATGAGGCCTACGTTTTAGCCGACGTAGGCTTTTCGTTTTCCACCATCATTTTCTTTCACGAGTAAGGAGGGGCCGCGTTGGACGACCAGCGCAAGCGAACCATCATAGCCGAAATTGAAAACTGGCGGCGCAATCACCTGCTGCCTGAACATTACTGCATTTTCCTGTTAAACCTGTACACAGAAGGGGATCGGCCGAGTACGAGTTCTACGGCATCCGCGGGCAGGGGAGAAAAGAAGAGAACGGATGCGACGTTGGGAACGGGAGCAGGGGTTGCGACAGGCAACTCGTCACCATCCACCGCTTATGCCTACGCAACCAGACAAGTAGCTCCGATTACGGGAAAAATGGTGATGACCTGGCTCCTTGGCGCCTTTGTTATTGCTGGTTTGATCTTACTTGCTTTTCATTTTAACCGTTTTACGACCCCAATGCAAATTGCCATCTTTGCCTGTTTCGCTCTCATTTTCTATATTCTAGGACTCGGCTTTCGCCGCCAAGCCCCGCCATTGACGCATTTGTTTCTCATGATTTCCTTTATTCTGTTAATTGCGGGTGGAATATATTGCATTCAAAAGCTGAACGGTTCCATGCCGCTGGTCCTCTTGTATTTGGGCTTCATTTGCGTGCTATTGTGCGTAAGTGCTTTCCTGTTTGGCTACGCCTACTTGCTTTATTGCGGGATGCTCGGCCTGGCGCTCCTGTACGGATTTGCGACTGTGCAGCGAGTAGGGGAGGACTACACGTGGTGGAAATCGGAGCTGTACTGGGTGCCTCTCGCTTGCCTTTTGACGGGACTCGGCTTTTTAATGAACAACGGCAACCCGAAGTGGGCAGGGGTTTTCGCAGTGTGCGGGCTCATCTCCTTTTTTGGCGCGGAGATTCAGGCGCTGTATATTGCCGAAGCGAAAAGAGACATGATCCAGTTGCTGCTGTTCATCAAGGTGTTTTTAGCCTCGGCGCTGTTTTTCTTTACGCGCGGCTACTGGTACACATGGCTCAGACTGTAAGGCAGCCCCATTTTTTTCGCCTGTCCGATTTGCTACAATGAGGGGAGAGAGAAAAAGAGGTGAGGGAAATGGAGAGCAAGTGGAAAGTATTGATCGGAATCTTGCTGGCTGTCGTCTTTTTGGGTGGAGAGACGGCTGCACAGCTTATGGGAGTCAAAACATACAGCATCGGGTACATACTGGGCGCTCTGGCCTTTTTGGGAGCGATCCTCGTGGGAGCACGCCAACGTTAGGCGTGTTTTTTTTGCGGAAATCACACAAACAAGCCTTTCATGGTGTATAATGGAAGGAGTATTCTGAACAAACGCTCAGTCATAACGGTACAAGTCTTGCCTATTCACTACTAAAGCGTTTTCAAGGGGGTAGCAAAAGATGAATTTTGATCTGACGGTAGAGCAGCAAATGCTCAAAAAAATGATGCGGGAGTTTGCCGATGAAGTCGTGGCACCTGGCGCAGATGAACGTGACCGCACCAAGCAATTTCCTGTCGAAATATTCAAGCAGATGAGCGAACTGAACCTGATGGGCTTGCCGTTTCCGGAAGAGTACGGCGGCGGCGGATCTGACTCCACGAGCTTCGCCATCGTTGTCGAGGAGCTTAGCCGTGCTTGCGGCTCGACGGGCATTACGTATTCGGCGCACATTTCGCTCGGCGGCGCTCCGCTGCACCTTTTTGGCACGGAAGAGCAAAAGCGAAAATATTTGAGCAAAATCTGTTCCGGTGAAAGCTTTGGGGCATTCGGCCTGACGGAGCCAAACGCCGGCTCGGATGCAGGCGGGACGAAGACGACAGCCGTCTTGTCCGATTCGGAGTGGCTCATCAACGGCTCCAAATGTTTTATTACGAACGCTTCTTACGCGTCGTTTCTGGCCCTGACCGCCGTGACGGACAAAGACAAAGGATCGAGAGGGATCTCCGCCTTTATCGTCCCGACCGATGCGCCGGGCTTTACCGTGCTGGCCAATTACGAAAAGCTCGGCTTGCACAGCTCCAATACGACAGAGCTGGTGCTGGAAAATGTCCGGGTGCCGGAAGAAAACATGCTCGGAAAACGCGGCGAAGGCTTCAAGCAGTTTCTCATTACGCTCGATGGCGGGCGCATCGGCATCGGGGCGATGGCGGTCGGAATCGCACAGGCCGCTTACGACAAGGCCTTGCAATACGCCAAGCAGCGCACGGCTTTCGGCAATTCCTTGAGTCAGTTCCAGGCGATTCAGCACAAGCTGGCTGACATGGCCATGCAGATTGATCTGGCTCGGACGATGGTGTACAAGGCAGCCTGGCTCAAAGACCACGGGCGCAAATTTACGAAAGAAGCCGCGATGGCGAAGCTGTACGCTTCGGAAGTCGCCATGTCCGCTACCCACCAGGCCATTCAAATCCACGGCGGATACGGCTACATGCGCGAATACCAGGTGGAACGCTTTTTCCGCGATGCGCGTCTTTTGGAAATCGGCGAGGGCACCTCGGAAATTTTGCGCAATGTCATCGCCAGGGAAATCGGCTGCTAACAAATTTTGGAACATTTGGAATCCTCGCTGCCAGATCAGCGGGGATTTTGTCGTTCTTTGCGCGGGCGTTGTCACGTAATTTGCATTTCGCAATTGCTGCCAAATAGGGTAGAATAGAGGCAACGGAAGGTGAAAACAAAGATGACATCATTAACGATTTCCAAGCGGCTGCAAACGATTGCCCGCTACTGTCCAGAAGGAGCCCGCGTCGCCGACATCGGGTCGGATCATGCGTTGTTGGCTTCTTATTTGCTTGTGAAAGGAATCGCCTCTTTCGTCATTGCCGGCGAGCTGAACGAAGGACCTTTTCAGGCAGCGAAAAAGCAAATACATACTTTGCAGGTGAAAGACCGCGCGTCCGTCAGAAAAGGAAACGGACTGGCCGTGCTGGAACCGGGCGAAGCCGACGTCGTCTGCATCGCCGGAATGGGCGGACAGTTGATCGTCTCCATTTTGGAGGCGGGACTGTCCAAGCTGGAAGGCGTACAGCGCCTGATCCTGCAACCGAATGTCGGGGAAGAGGCGGTGCGCCGCTGGCTGTTGAATCAGGGCTGGCAGCTCGTAGCCGAAACCATTTTGAAGGAAGACGGCATTATTTACGAAATTTTGGTGGCCGAACGAGGCGTTCCCACTGTTCCTTATGAAAACAAAGATCGTCCGCAAGAAGATCTCCTGAGGATCGGTCCGTTCCTCTGGGAAGAAAAATCAGAAATTCTCCTGGAAAAATGGAGTAGCGAAGCTGAAAAATGGCAAAAGGTCCTGCTCCAGTTGCAGCGCTCGGACAAGCCGGAAGTTGCCCAGCGAATTGCGGAAATCGAACGAGAAGTGAAATGGATCAATGAGGTGATAGCATGCTTGCGCACGGACAAACCGTAATCCAGCACGTAGAGCGTTTGGCGCCAAAGGCTTTGGCGATGGAAGGCGACAAAATCGGCCTTCATGTCGGGACGCTGCAAAAGAAAGTGAAAAAAGTGATGGTCGCACTCGACGTGCTCGAACCGGTGGTCGACGAGGCGATTGCCGAAGGCGTCGACCTGATCGTCGCACACCACGCCGTCATTTATCGCCCGCTCAAGCATTTGCGGACCGATCTGGCAGCAGGACGGGTTTTTGAAAAGCTGATAAAGCACGACATTGCCGTCTATACGGCACATACGAATCTGGATGTCGCGGTGGGCGGCATGAACGACTGGCTGGCAGAAGCGATCGGGCTGGTCGATGTGGACGTGCTGGATGTGCTGCAGCGAGAAGCGTGGAAAAAGCTCGTCGTCTTCGTACCGGCCACGCACAAGGACGCTGTTTTCCAGGCCATGTCTGAGGCGGGTGCCGGGCATGTCGGCAACTACAGTCACTGCTCCTTCCAGGTGGAGGGAACCGGAACCTTTTTGCCGGGCGCAGGCACCAACCCGCATATCGGTTCGCAAGGCAAGCTGGAGACGGTCGAGGAAGTTCGCATCGAAATGGTGATTCCGGCTTCCAAGCAAACGGCGGTGCTGAAAGCGATGCTCGCGGCTCATCCGTACGAAGAAGTTGCCTACGATATCATCAGCCTGGAACAGTCCGGCCAGGCTTACGGAATCGGGCGCATTGGCTATTTGCCTGCTCCCATGACGCTGCGGGAAATGGCTGAGTTGGTCAAGGAGCGCTTTTCGCTGCAAGGGCTTCGCGTGGTAGGCGATCTGGATGCCACGGTCAAAAAAGTAGCGGTCGTCGGCGGAGATGGCAGCTCGTTCGCTTCCAAGGCGATTTTCAAAGGCGCAGATGTGTTCCTGACGGGAGACATCGGCTACCATACTGCACACGATGCGCAGGCCGACGGGCTTTCCATCATTGACGCGGGCCACAATATCGAAAAGATCATGAAACAAAAACTGGCGGAATACTTGCTGGAGCAGTTGAAAGCAAACGGCTACGAAACCGAAGTCATCGCCTCTGCTGTGCACACGGATCCGTTTCAATTTGTGTAAGGAACATGTCGGCAAAAAAGAACGGTTGCCGTCCAGTTGAAGTGTAGGAGGATTTTGTGTGCAAAAACTAATTCGAACGCTCTCTAGCGGACTGCTTGTCGCTGCTCTGCTCACCCCCGGCGTCGCTTCAGCGGCTGGGGGCTTTCTGCCTTACAAAGACATTGGCACGCATTGGGCGAAAGCATCCATTATTCGCGGTGTACAGGCAGGGCTGTTTGCAGCGGGTGCGGATGCGCCGATGTTTTACCCGAATCGGGAGATGACCCGCGCCGAATTTGTGGCCTTGATGGATCGCTTGTACAACGGCGGGCAGTATCAGTTGTATCCGCTGACGTTTTTATCCGAACATGCCGAATGGTCAAAAGGAGAAGGGTTCGATGAGCCGTACCTTCCTTATAAAGACGTCGATCGGCTGACGTGGATGTACAACCCGACGTTGCGCGTGTCAGTCATTTTGGACAGGCTGTACGGCCCGAATGCCATCCAGGAAGTATTTCCCGGCGAGGCGATGAACCCGAACCAGCCGATCACCCGCGAAGAAGCGGCAAAGCTCATGCAAATGTTCACGATGTCGCCGGACAGCGCAAAAGCGTGGGAAGAAGTCAAGGCTTGGGGCTGGCTGGAAGGCGAACGCTCAGACAAGCTGAAGCGGGGCGAGGCGGCGGCAGCAGCCGATCGCATGATTACGTATTTGGTGCAGGACACGATCCTGCCGCTGTTGGACTACGATGGTCAAAAGTTTCCGATGGTTCCGGAGATTGAGGAGCTTTTCCCTTATTTTGCAACGTATACGATTTGGTCAACAACAGAGGAAAAGGCGTACGTGGAGGCCGTGGACGCGATTCGCAACCACGAAGACACGGATCAGACGTTTCAGGTGCTGCGCAAGCTGTTGGGGACCTCGTTTGACAACCGGATCGGGCTGCATTTTTATTTGAGCTGGGACCCGGAGACGGAGATTTCCGCCAACCTCGATGAAGCGATGAGTGCTATCGACGCTTATTTCGCCGACAAGGTCATCGCGCCGGATACGCTGCGGCTGTTGAGCGCCAATGTATATGACCTGGCGCTGCAGCTCGGGGCAAACGACCCGCAGCAATTCGCCAAGGTGCTGGACCGTTTGAGCACGTATGAAGCAAAAGTCAAACCGGATTCAAAAGAATGGGAGGCGCTTGCCATCTACCTGGGGGCTCTGGAAATCAGGAGCGGACAGACGGAAAAAGCGCTGAGCCGCTACAAGCAGTTTGCCGCCGCCAATCCGGAAGCACTGCTCAACGCCTGCTACTATTTGCATCAGGATGGACGGCTGGAAGAAGCGGCAGCGCTGCTGGCAACGGTCAAGCCGAACGCCGCAGACACCCGGATGGTGCAGCTCGGCAAGCTTTTGCAGCAGGAGCTGGCTTCCTTGCAGGAGCAAACGGCGATTGTGAGCGACCTCGGCTATTCGCTGCGCCGCCTGGACAGCACGGAGTCCTATCAGGTCAAGGGCGAAGCGGTGCTCAGCGGGTTCACCTTCAAGTACACGCAGGAGATCGACCAGCGCAGCCAGATCAGCAAGCTCAACGGATTTTACCAATCGCCGCAAAAGCTCGTGTCCGACAAGCTGTCTACCTATACAGACGGTCGCAAACATATCCAATACTCCTACGACTCCGAATCGCAAAAATGGGAGCAGCACAAGACGGACAAGCTCGACTTTTTGCATGAATGGGTCAGTGCCCTTCCGGTAGCGGAACGTGCCAAAACTTTGCATGCCCGCTACTTCAAGCAGTCGTTCGGGGAGATTGACGTGATTACGGAGTGGATACCCGGTGCCGCTCTCGAAGAAAAATCCGCTTCGCTCATGCTTGAGCGCGGCAAAGTCAAACACGTGCCGCTGTTCATGAACAAGTATTACATTGACCGGGCGAGCGATCGCGTCGTCAAGCATACGTGGCGCTATGAAGAGATTTACAGCAGCGATGAATATGTCGCGTATTCCGGTACGGATCGGTACGATTACGCCGCAAACGTGAAACTATCAATTCCTGATGAAGTGCGAAAAGGGGTGACTCCATGAAGCGGTTTAGTCAATGGCTAGCGGCTGCCCTGTTGGCAGTATCGGCATGGCAAGCGCCAGTCCAGGCAGCAGAAAATCCGTACGTGGAAACAGAAGAAGTGTTTTATCACGTCATGGAAAGTCATCTGAGCAAGCCGCAAGCGGCGCAGTTGGTAAAAGGCGCGCTGCAAGCGGTCAGCGAGCAGGCAAAGGAACGCAAAAAGCTGCAGCTTGCCGTCTCTCCTGAGGACGACACATGGGACGAGCTGGAGCAGCGGCTTGTGGAATGGCAAAGCAAAGGCGGCTTCGATGCGGCTTCGATGAACGTATGGGCGATCGACGGCATGCTCTCGACCCTCGATGATCCGCACAGCGTCTTTTTTACAGCAGACGAACTGCGGCTGTTCCAGTCCGATGTGGAGAATCAGTTCGTCGGGTTCGGCTTTCGTCTGCGGATGCAAAACGATCATTTGATTATTCGCGAAATCGTTCCCGGCTCCCCGGCTGCGGCCTCAGTCCTCAAGCGCGGCGACCAGTTGCAAAAGGTCAATGAGGTTTCGCTTGTGGGCAAAAGCTTCGAGGAGTCGTACGCCTACCTGAAAGGGGCGGAAGGAACGGAAGCGGTCCTGACCGTCTATCGTCCCGCTGAAAAACGCGAGCTTCAGGTCAAGCTGAAACGGGCGATGATGACCCTTCCGGAAGCTGAAGGACAGCTTTTTTCCGATGGGTCCATTGGCTACATCAGCCTCGAAACATTTGGCTCCGAGGGCGCTTTGCAAATGCGCGACAAGCTGCTGGAATTTGCTCGCTCACCAAAACCGTTGACCGGGCTTGTGCTCGATTTGCGCGACAACGGCGGGGGCTATTTGGCGACTGCGCGAGACATCGCGAGCCTGTTTATGGAAGAGGGCCTGCTCATGTACACGACGAACCGCAATGGCGTGGAAGTGGAGACATGGGTGAGAAACGGACGGGATATCAACGTTCCGGTGCGGATTTTGGTGAATGGAGGAACAGCCTCCGCCTCTGAGCTTTTGTCTGGCGCCTTGCGCGACCACGGCATTGCCAAGCTGATCGGCACTAAAACGTACGGAAAAGGAAGCGCGCAGCAAGTCATCCCGCTATCGGCGGGAGATGCGTTGAAGCTGACGCTGAACGAGTATTTCACGCCCAAGCATACGATCGTCAATCACATCGGACTCACGCCGGACATACTGGTAGAGGATTACGGGGCGCAAGTGATCGAAGCTCTCCACTCCCTGAATGTTCGCCAGTGGGAATTGAGCGATGAGGATGGCGATACGGTTATCAACGGCATTCCGTTTCCTACCGTGGAACCGCTTTTCAAGCAAGGAACCAACGGATTGCAAATCAGGGCGGCTGTCCTGTCGCACTTGTTGAAAGATCCTGAGATCGGGGAAAAAGAGTATGTGGAGCTTTCGCCTTATTTGCATAAGCATTCTGCCTTGAAAGTGCAAAGCAAAAATGGATTCCATGTCCTGACTTATACTTCCTAACGAAAAGAGAAGAGAAGGCCTCTGCTGTCCGTGGGATTTGTCCATTCCACGTGCCGGCAGAGGCTTTTTTGTTTGACATGGGCTATCCTCCAAAGATGCTTCGCCAAAAACACGGTCGAAGCCTTTCGTTTTCGCATACGAGCGGGGCTTGCGGAAAGCCAGGGGGGAAGTTTTCTTTCGCTTGGAGTATAGTCGACTGCTGGAAGCCGAACACTATCAGGTGATACTAATGAAGAACGAAGGATGGCAGACCGATGAAAAAGGTACTTCTTTTTTTGATCGACTCCATGATGCCGGACGTGCTGGAGCGTTGCATTGCGGCAAACAAAGCGCCGGGCTTGCGCTTTTTGCTGGAACATAGCCAGTACATCCCGGACTGCGTGACCGTGTTTCCGACGATGACGGCTTCGATCGACTGCTCTCTGATAACGGGCGTGTACCCGGATCAGCACAAAGTTCCGGGACTGGTTTGGTACGATTCGGAGCAGAAAAAAATAGTGAATTACATTAACGGCGCGGTTCCGGTGCGCAAGCTGGGCATTGCCCAATGTGCAACCAACGTGCTGTTTGACTTGAACGAGCGCCACCTTAGCAAAGACGTGAAGACGATCCATGAGGTGCTGGAAGAGCACCAGCTCGTGTCGGGGTCGATCAATGTCATTGCCCACCGTGGCCATAAGCAGCACAAGGTGCACATGCCGCCTCTGCTCGACGCCATCACCTCTTTTCAGCTTCGCGAGACGGTAAGCGGCCCGACGATCATGAGCATAGGCACGCTGGTGCGGCCAGACATATTCCGTCCGGTGACGTGGAATATGGCGCAGACCGTGTTCGAAGGCTACGGAATCAACGACACGTACGCTATCGACGTCCTGATCGAAGTCATTCGCAGTGGCAAACAGCCTCATTTTACCTTGGTCTACCTCCCGGAAAACGATCACAAGCTCCACGCTTCGCCGCAAAATGCTATCCAGCACCTCGCCGATGTAGACAAGCAGCTCGTGCGCTTTTTGGACAGCTTCGCCTCCTGGGAGCAAATGCTGGAGCGAAACGTCTGCATCCTGATCTCGGACCATGGCCAGACGGTAATCGGGGAAGGCGAAGAGCACAATATTTCATTGGATGCTCTCCTGAAGGGGTTTTCCATTCATGCGCTGGGGAAGGAAGTGACCAGCGAAGTCGAGGTAGTCATTTGCAACAATGAGCGGATGACCTTTTTGTATCCGGTGAACGGGACAGAGCAGGCGGCGATTGTCGAAGCGGTCAGCGTTGATAAACGGATTGACTTGATCGCCTGGAAGGATGGCGAGAAAATGATTGTTCGCCGCGGGGGCTCAAAGCAGGAGCTGAGTTTTTGGCGCGGTGCGGAGTATTCCGACGCTTATGGACGCTCGTGGGGAATGGCTGGCGATCCGTCCGTGCTCGATGTGCAGTACGATGGCGAGACGCTGACCTTTGACACGTACCCCGATGCTTTTTCCCGGCTGTACGGAGCGGCGTTTGCGCAGCAAGGTCCGGCTGTCATTTTGACTGCGGCGCCGGGGTACGAATTTTTGTCAGAATGCGCACCTACCCATCTCGGAGGGGGAAGCCACGGTTCTTTGCACAAACGCGATTCGCTGATTCCTTTGGTAATCGCGGGCGCGGCTCAATCGTTTCCGTTGCCGGCGCGGCTGGTGGACGTCAAAGATTTTATTTTACGCGAGCTGGGCGTCATTTCAGGCGCGCATCCACAATGATCGGCACGTGATCTGACCAGGTGACGTTAGAGACGGCATACTGCTGAATGTCCCAATGGCTTGAGGCAAACACGTAATCCAGACGGCGGCGAAAGGCCGGGAGGGTGTGCTTCTTCTCCTGTCCGCAGACGAGAGCGCAGTCTTGCAGGACAGGGGCGAAGGACACGTTGGCAGCGTTGAAGTCCCCCATGAGCAGAACAGGGCCCTGATGGCGGGAAAGGAGTTCGGAGAGGAACTGTAGTTGCGCTGTACGGCTTGTTTGATTCAAGCTGCAATGCGTTACCCAGGCGGTGATGGTTTTTCCGCTCCACTGGAAAGCAGCCTGCAACAGCGTCCGTTGCTCGCGCTTCGCAGGGAGTGCGACGGTCTGGATGTTTTCGAGCGGATATTTCGAGAGCAGCGCGTTTCCGTAGTGTCCGTCGCCGTGCGGGATTGATGGCGCAAAAGCGAGGTGATACTGCAATTGCTCTGCCAAAAAGCTCGCTTGATAGCCGTATTTGGAGTTTTGGTGGACTTCCTGCAAGCCTACGATGTCTGGTTGCAAGTAGGACAGCGTGTCAGCCATTTGGACAAGACGTTTGCGCCACCAGAGATCGCGGCCACTGTGAATGTTATAACTTACTGCTCGCAGCATGCTGGCTCCCGTTTCGGTGTGACTTGGGCTTTTCTTTTTCTAGTATGGACGATCTTTCCAGTGGTCTAGTCGGAGGGATTGTGGTACATTGAAAAACCCTCCTTTTTCAAGAGGAGAGGAAAAACATTTTTTAATCAACTTATTTATAATTTCCTGTTGCATTTGATTTTAGCCTATGCTATATTAAAAAACGTCGCCTCTACTTGAAGCGAAAATGGAAAAAGATGCACCTTGAAAACCGGATAGAATCATCTGTGAAAAATAAGCTTGTGTTTTATTTGATGTCAGATTCACTTTCTACTTTATTGGAGAGTTTGATCCTGGCTCAGGACGAACGCTGGCGGCGTGCCTAATACATGCAAGTCGAGCGAGTCCC
>NZ_JBYSWV010000017.1:0-94354 GCF_058781555.1 Brevibacillus sp. FW306-2-1A-C05A | reverse complement strand
CCGCTACTCTCCCCACACTCCCGGCCCCGCTCAGCCAAACGGCGGGCGCCCCGAACATGGGAACAGCACCAACGAAAAAATGGCTCTCGCTCATCCATTGCAAACACCTTTTCCCCTGCGAAACGGAAAAGCCTCACAGGCGAAAATCCTAAGAGAAGAAAACCCTAACAAGAGAAAACCTTAACAGACAAAAAACTGCAATGAAAAAAACGCAAAAAACCTGTCATCAAAAATCCTGCAGAGCAAAAAACCCGCCAAAACCGCCACACCCAAACCACAAAGATAGATAGGTAACAATCCAGGCAAGTAAGTCTGGATGCAAGCCTGCAAGCCTGTAAACCTCCAAACCGCAGTTCAGCAGTTCCACAACTCCACAGCTCCCCTGCTACCCGGCCTGCTCCGTCCCTTCACCTTTATCCTCCACGCGCAGCTCGGCTTTCAGCGCTTCCGCCTCGGAGCGGGCCAGCTCGGCTTCCTGTTCATCGCGCATGCGGTGGGCCATTCGGCTGGAAGCGTTTGCCGCCACGCTTGCGATCAGGTCGTCGAGGAATGTGTGTACGCGGCCCTCGGCGGACTTGGTGTCCAGTCTTTTGATGACGCCGACTTTATGTTTGTCCAGATGTCCAAAGGTTGTGACTGCGATGCTGCCGTATCCGAAGACCGATCCCAAAGCCAACGTCTCGTCGCACCCAAACAGGCCCTCGTCTGTTGCGATGATCGACTGGAGCGGCTCGGACAAAAGGCCCTTTTCCGCCAACGTATCCAACTCAACGCCAACTAAGATGGCGTGCTGCATTTCCCTTTTTTCCAAGACGGCTTTCACACTCTCGATGCACGGCTCCATGGTCAGGCCGGGATGGTACGGAGACTGCATGAGATAGACGATCTCCGCGATGTCCTCCACCGTGACGCCACGTTCTGCCAGGCGATTGAGAGCAGCGTTTCTGACTTCGATGCTGTGTACTTGCTTCTTCATATAAGAGACAACCCCTTCCACAAATCGAGTGAAGTCGTTTCCTACCATAGTATCACACGGTGACAAAATTGCGACAATCTTTCGCCCAAAGAACATGCGGACAACCTTGCCGTCCGCTTGTCGAAAAGCTCTTTGCCCACGAACCAACTCTCGTCATGGTTCTCGCAGCACACGAAAGCATTGGGCAGCCCATGCGCTCTCCTGTATAATAATTTTTGCGTAAACATCCATAAGGAGGACACCGCTGTGGCCCTTGAGGAAATCGTCTTGGACAGCCGGCATTTGGGAACGCCGGAAAAACTGATTGTCTACACCCCCAAACGCTATTCGCCGCTCTACTCCTACCCGGTCCTCTACGTGCAGGATGGCGACGATTATTTGGCCATGGGCCGAATGGCGACCTTGCTGGATCGGATGATCGAGGACAAAGAGCTGCCCGATCTCATTGCCGTTTTTCTTCCCGTCGAAAAAACAAAGCGTTTTGACCGCTACCATCCGGACGGCAAGGAGCATCTGGCTTACACCCGCTTTCTGGCTGATGAAGTCGTCAGCTTCGTGGATTCCCGTTACTCTACGCACCCACTCGGCAACGGGCGGACCTTGCTTGGGGAATCGCTCGGTGGCGTCGTTTCCCTGTTTACGGCGCTGGCTTATCCGCATACGTTTGGACAGGTGGCCTGCCAGTCGGGGGCCATGGACGAACGGCTGAACCGCCGTGTCGCGGAAGCTGAGCTGACGGTGCCGCAGACGTTTTATCTGGAAATCGGGACGGAAGAAACCGCTGTGAACTCTTCGCGCGGCGTCCTGAACCTGTATGCGGCCAATGAGGAGCTGCGAGCCATTTTGCAGACGAAAAAGGCCACCCTCTTCTACGAAACGTTCGAGGGTGACCATACGTGGGGCCACTGGCAGCAAAACCTCCCCCGTATGCTGCGTACGCTTTACGGGTAAACTTACCGTGGCTGTTCTTCCTGCGGGCCTTCATCCTTTAAGGGCGAAACGAGTGCTTCTTCGAACTCTCCTTTGCGAATCGCCGACAAAATGGTGAAGGTCAGCACTGACAACAGGAGCAGGACGAGAAAAATGAATGTTATCATCATGGCCGTGTACATGCAGTGCGGCACCTCCTTGCACTACACAGTGTGTCCCGACGCGGCCGGAATATACGGTTCGACGCATAACATTACACAAATGAAGAATTTTCTGTTAAAATAGTTTCTTGTAGAGCATGCATGATAGATAGCAAGGAGGAGTGGTTCTCATGATGTATAGTATCGTAATCTTTCCATCCAGCAAGGTGCAAGAAGTGGCCAACTCTTACCGGAAGCGTTATGACCCTGCATACGCATTGGTACCTCCATATATCCGTTTGAAAGAAGCCTTTGACCTTGAAGAAGCCAAGCTGCCAGAGCTGGTGAGCCATCTGGAGCAGGTTGCCTCCTCTACTGAAAGCTTTACTGCTCATTTCCATCGGGTTTCTACTTTCCATCCGACGACGAACGTCATTTATTTGGCTGTGCAAAACAAAGAGCCATTCCACGCCCTGCACGAAAAGATCGTGAACCAGTGTGTGTCGGAAAAAGAAACCTACGCGTACGTACCGCATCTGACCATCGGGCGCGACCTGTCCGACGATGAACTGCGTGATGTAACCGGACAATTGAGCATGGCCAAAATCGACCTGACGAGCGAAATTGACCGCTTCCACCTGATTTACCAACTGGAAGACGGCATCTGGAGCGTTTACCAGACCTTCCTCTTGAAAAAATAAAGCAAGATTGGCGCCCTCCCCGTGAGCTTGGCTTGCAGGGAGGGATCTTTTTACCGCAAAACAGAAAAGGACGTGTCCTCTATGAAGCAGCAATCTTATGTGATCCAAAAAGTAAACTCGGACCAGGAAATGCAGGATGCCCTCGCTGTGCGAAAAGCGGTGTTCATTGATGAGCAGGAGGTTCCCGCCGACCTGGAGATTGACGAGCATGACCAGCCAGCAAGCGGCACCGTTCATTTCGTCGCGTACAACGAGCAGCAACCAGTCGGGGCAAGCCGCTTGCGGCCGTATGAGCCTGGCGTGGGAAAAATCGAGCGCGTGGCGGTACTAAAAGACGAGCGCGGCACCGGACTGGGGCGCCAGATCATGATCGTCATGGAAGAAGCCGCCAAAGAGCTCGGCTTTGACAGCCTCAAGCTGAACGCCCAGACGCACGCGCAACGTTTCTATGAAAAGCTCGGCTACGAGCCGCACGGCGACGTTTTCGATGAAGCCGGCATCGAGCATATCGCGATGGTCAAAGCGTTGCGCTAACCGATTTCATCGCCAGACTGCAAAACTTGTTCGTCTCGCCCTCCGCCCTCCTTCACAATGGGAGCGGAGGGTTTGTTTGTATTTTTGGCTGGCGCGTCGCCTTTCGTCTTGACATGCCCTCGCTATCTGGAATAGGATGGAACCAAAACATACGCTACCGTATTTTCAGAGGTGAACGATGCAATACACACGCGAGGATTGGGTCCGGGCAGCGCTGGATACGCTTGGCGAGTCCGGCATCGAGGCTGTGCGCGTGGAAGCGATCGCGCGCAAGCTGCGAATTAGCAAAGGCAGCTTTTACCACCATTTTCAGGACCGCCGCGATTTGCTCGACGCCGTGATCGACTATTGGGAGGAGCACGCCACAGAGCGGATCATCGCGGCCCCCCAAGCGGACGACGCCACTTTGGAGCGGCTGTTGTCGTTTGTTTTTACGACAGAGCGCAAAGTCGAAGCGGCGATGTACGCGTGGGCCAAACAAAACCCGGACTTGGGCAAGCGGTTGGTCGGAATTGAAAAACGGAGAATCGGCTACGTCGCGGCCTTGTACGAAAAAAAGGGGCTGTCCTCCGCCGACGCATCTGCCCGTGCCCACCTGGCTTACCTCGTCTACATCGGCTGGCTGGTGCGCGGGGAGCTGGATGAGCCTTTTGACATCTCCGGGCCTTTGCAGCATTTTTTGACGTGGGACTGTTGAAAGCTTCTTTGCTTGGAAAAGCTTCTCTGCTCGCGAAAAGCTCCCGCAAAAAGGAGTTTTTCACGGCCAAAACATACGGTTGCGTATCTTTTTGTGTGAAAGAGGATAAAAGGGAAAGCCGACACCAAAACGGGGGCAACCCCAAGGAGGCGTTTTTCATGACCACTCTGTTTGTCCTGTCCGCCGCGTTTTTACTCGCTGCTGTATCGCTGCTGCACGTCTACTGGGCTGTTGGCGGAAGCTGGGGAGCCTTGTCGCCATTCCTGTATCCGCGGACAGTGCCCGCCCCTTGTTTCGCCCGGGAAAAGCGGGAACGCTCGCAGTAGCAGGCTTGCTGCTGTTCGCCGACTATTTGCTGCTTGCCAAAAGCGGCTACCTTGCGCCACTGATCGCGCCTGCCCTGATCCAATGGGGCTGCATCGCCTGCGCCGCCGTCTTTTTGCTGCGCGCCATGGGCGACTTTCGCTATGTGGGCTTTTTCAAGAAAGTGACGCACACTGCCTTCGCCCGCCAGGATACGCGGCTGTTTAGTCCGCTGTGCCTGTGGCTTGGGTTCGCGTTTGTAGCGGTCTTGCTCTAGGAGCAGCAGCAAACGGGGAGCTTCGCCTGCTGCTTTTTGCCCTGGGACTGGGATGGAAAAGCCGATCTGTCTGTACAAAAAGCCCCCTCTTCTGGGTTAGCCAAACTGGCTACAGACAGGGGGCTGACTTTTTTCTGATGAGACAAAAGGCTCCTGCGCTTTAGTTAGTCTTGCCGTCCAGCGATGGGGCATGGGGTTCTGTGCTTTGCACTGGCGAGCTATTGATTCAGGCTCGTTTCCCCTTTTCATTCCCGAGTGATTGACGACCGTGCCCTTCACTTCCGGGCGATTGACTCGGCACCGTTCATCTTTCTCGCTCCCCAATCATTGTCCCGGGCCCTTTACCCCCTCCGCCTCCGCGCTAACTCCCGCAACCGCTCCACGACCTCCAGCGACGCCGTGTGCGAGCCGAGCATGGCGTGAAACGGCTCCTCGCCGCGCCAGCCGTGAAAATCCGAGCCGCCTGTCATGACGAGGCCGTGCTCGTCGGCCCATTTGCTGTAGCGCAGCTTTTGCAGCTCGTCGTTGTCCGGGTGGTTCACTTCGATTCCGTCCAGCCCGAATGCGATCAGTTCGCGCACAAGCTCGTCATCGTCGTACAGTCCCGGGTGCGCCAGCACGGCTACGCCGCCCGCCTCCTGAATCAGCGTGATTGCCTCCTGCGGCGTGATGCGCGGCGGGTTGACGTACGCCGCTCCCCCTTTTCCCAGGTATTTGTCGAACGCTTCTTCCATCGTAGCGACGACGCCAAGCTCGATCAGTTCCTCGGCGATGTGCGGACGGCCGATGTTTTTGTCCGTCCCCTGCTTGCGGCGGTAGACGTTTTCCAGCGTGATCGCAATGCCCAGCTCCTGCAGGCGGGCGATCAGCAGTTGGTTGCGTTGATGGCGCGTCTCGCGCAGGCTCACCAGCCGCTCCTGGAACGCCTGATCTTCGTAAGGCACAAAATAGCCGAGCACGTGAATGTCCTGGCCATTGCCGACCGAGCTTACCTCCACGCCCGGGATGATTTCCACGCCGAGCTTCGCTCCCGCCTCCATCGCTTCGGCTACGCCTGCCACCGTATCGTGGTCCGTAATCGCAAGAGCAGCCAGTCCGGCTTCTTTTGCCAGGCGCACGTTTTCCGCAGGCTCGCAGGTGCCGTCTGACGCCTTTGTATGAGTATGTAAATCTGCTTGCTTGAGCATGTTGCTTCCACTCCTTCTTTTCGTTTTCTCTAAGTCTGAAATCCGCCCACCACTCATAGGATGGTACCAAACCCGAATTTTCTCACAGGTTGAGCCGAGGAGGATGTCCATGCGGTTAAAAAACAAGACCCTGACCGGTGTCGTGCAGCCACTCTCCTATGTCGACAAAATGCTCAGACAGCAGGGGTTTCACCGATCAGGCGGGGACGGCATGCCCACGTATGATGTCGTCATGTACGATTCTGCCAGCAGCAGCACGTATTTCCTGCGCATTCCCACCAATTTCACCAACTCGTCAACAGGCAAAGGCGAGATGACTGTCAAGCTGGGTCATCCGTATCTGGAAGCGAAATTTTACATGAACACCTCGGAAGAAATTTTCTTCATACCGAAATCCGTTCGGGAAGCAGCCGAGCACAAACTGGCAGAGATTGCCGATTACCTGTCTTCTCCCTCCGCTCCATCCTGAACCGTGCTCCACAGCCATCTGTTCGCAGCAAACCGATACGCCACTCTCTTTTCTTTTGCCAGGCCGACGAGATAGCCCATGAAAGCCGTCCGGAACAGGGCGTAGCTTGTCGCGTTCTCGATGGAAATGTGCAAGCGTTCACACAGGAGGGCGAGAGCGTCTTCTACTCCGCGCTCCTCTCTTAAAATGTCTTCGATGACGGCGTAAATCCGTTCATGCCATTCCATATTTTTGTGCACCGCACCTTGAGAGGAGGTGGTGTACGCTCCATGACCGGGCAAATATCCTCTGCAATCGGTCGACAGGAGCTTGCGCAAACTGTTCATCGTCTCATGTGCATCTACGAGAAACGGCAGCTTGTGCTTTTCCAATACTTCTTCACCCAAATAACTGTCCGCGGCAAAGCAAATGTCCTCGCAGATCAGACCGACCTGCTGATAGCTGTGCCCCGGCAGAGAAAGGATCGTAAACGGCACACCGTCGATTTCCAGCATCCCTTCTAATGGAAGGAGGTGGTCCACCCGGGAAGCTTGCGCCAGCAAAAACTTGTTTTTCAGCTCCGCAAGCGGTTCTGCTCCCATGTTCAAGTAGATGGGTTCCAGAACCGGATAGCGGATGATCGCTTCTTCCAGCGGTGGCGCGAATACTTTGGCTTCGGGCCAGCATCCGAGCAGGTAGGCGTTTCCTCCGAAGTGATCGGCATGAGCGTGTGTTTGAATGATCGCGCACAAGGGCTGGGCAATCGCGTCCAGCCCTTTTTTGATTTTTTTGGCGGTTTGCGCCTCCAGTCCGGAATCGATCAGAATCGCTCCGCTGTTGCCGATAACCAGGCCGATGTTGACGTGACCGGGAAAATAGCCGACCCGCTCGGTTATCATTTGCGGTGTATAGGCAGACACGATGTTGTCCCTCATTTCATCCTTTTCCTATTTATTTTCTCCAAAATGTCTGCTTCCCCTGCCCTGTTTGCCGATCTCCCTGCCGCTTTTGCGCGAACAGGCTCGCTTGGGCCGCTTTTTCTTTGCGCAATCGGCGAAAGCGACAGGCCAGGCCCGCGCTTCTCGCGTGTGCCTGCCTGCCAAGTATGCAGCGGACCGATGATCGTATAGGGAGGCTGCTGCCGTCCAAGCCCGCTGAACATGTGCGTCGTCGCCGCTACCGCGATGATGGTCACAAGCGAAAACACCGTGCGCTCCAGCCCGATCGTATGCAGCGAACAGAGGACGATCAACCCGTCGATGGCGAGAATCAGCAGCGCCACAGACATGTTGAAGCGCCTGGCCAAAAATTGCGCCAGCAGGTCGGTCCCCCCTGTATTCGTGTCAAAAGCGAGCATCAGACCGACGCCCATTCCGATCAACACCCCGCCCGTCACCGCTGATGCGGACGTCGACCAACTGTTGAAGCCGCGCAAATCCGAGAGCACGTCGATAAAAAACGAAGAGATCAGCATTCCGTGAAAGCTGTGGAAAAACAGCCTGCGGTCATAAAAAAAGACGAGGACATAAACCGGGATACTGACACCCATCATCACCATTCCGGGCGGCCATTGCATGTAATACGTCGCAAGCAGCCCGATCCCGATCATTCCCCCATCCATGAGGCGGTGCGGCACCAAAAACAGGTTGACGCCAATGGCAACGAGCACACTTCCGACGATGATCGCCACACTTTTTTGCAGCCAGTACACGCGCCTCCCCTCCCCCGGACAACTGCTCGCTTATGTGTATGAAAAGACAGATTCGGGTATGTCCTGACAATGTGCAAAATGCGCCAGAGCAAATCGGAACGTTTTGACTCTTCGGTTGACCTATTGGTATACTTACCTGTAACAAGGAAGATACGAATATTTAGCCGTTTTTGTTCGTACATTTAAAATACACTTAGCGTAACGGAGGTGAATTCTCCGCCTTTCGCACCGCGGGAGGCTGGAGGTGCGCTTGGAGAGTCCGATAGGGGAGATTACGCTGAATCTGCTGCTCGTGGTGTTTTTGGTCCTTCTGAACGGCTTCTTCGTCGCAGCAGAATTCTCGTTGGTAAAAGTTCGCCAAACTCGTCTGGCCCAGCTCGTCAGTGAGGGCAACAACAAACGTGCCCACTACGCGCAAAAGGTCACCCGCGAGCTCGACGCCTATTTATCCGCCTGCCAGCTCGGCATCACGCTGGCATCGCTTGGACTAGGCTGGGTTGGTGAGCCTGCAATCGCCCATTACGTCGAACCCATGATGGCCTATTTTCAATTCCCGTCCTATATGGTGGGGCCCGTTTCGCTTGCCATCGCGTTTGCCATCATCACATTCATGCATATCGTGTTCGGGGAGCTTGCTCCCAAGTCGCTTGCCATCCAGAGAGCGGAAGCAACCTCGCTGTGGACGGCTGCTCCGCTCATGTTTTTCTACAAGCTGAGCTATCCGCTCATCTGGTTTTTAAACGGCGCGGCCAACCTGTTCATCCGGCGTCTGGGCATCGAGCCTGCCCGGGAAAACGATCCGGCCCATACAGAGGAAGAAATCCGGCTGCTCGTCAACCAGAGCCATAAGAGCGGGCATATCGACCAGACGGAAATGGCCCTCGTGGACAACGTGTTCGAGTTTTCCGAACGCCTTGCCCGGGAAATTATGATCCCGCGCATCGACATGATTTGCCTGTACGACGACAACACATTTGACGAAAATCTCCAAATTATCCGGCAATCCCGCCATTCGCGCTTCCCTGTCGCGCACGAAGACAAAGACAGGCTGATCGGCTTCGTTCACACGTCCGACTTTTTCCTGTCGGCGCTGACAACCGGGAAAGCCGAGCTGAAAGATTTTCTCCGTCCCCTGCTCACGGTGCCGGAATCGATGGAAATCAGTCACGTATTGCGGCTGATGCAAAAACGCCGCTCGCAAATTGCGATCGTCATTGACGAGTACGGCGGTACGGCGGGTATTTTGACGATGGAGGACATTCTGGAAGAAATTGTCGGCGACATCCAGGACGAATTTGATGAGAACGAGCGCCCGGAAATCGAAGAAAGCGCAAGCAATGCCCTCTCCGTTTCCGGCAAAACGCTTTTGGCCGAGCTGAACGATTTTTTGACCATCGAGATCGTCTCCGATGAGGTCGACACGATCGCCGGTTGGCTCTACAGCCAGTTAAACGAGGAAGTGACGCTCGGAAAAGCCGTCATGTACCAGGGCTATCTGTTCACCATCAGCGAGCTGGAAAACCATCGCATCACCCGTGTAGCGATCACCCATCTGGATGAGGAAGATTCAGCCGCCCTTCCCGACGATACGATTTTACTGCACGCCCAATCGTAAAGAACGACTTTTTTGGCACGTGTCCCCTGCCGCCAGGGGGCACTTCTTGTTTCCACGGTCCGCGTACGACTTTGACAAAGAAGCTGCTTTATCGAGGTGTCATCATGAACTATGCGTTACTAGACAACAAACCTATCCTGTTGCAGCCCGAGACTTACAACCGCATCCCGTACTGGCGCATGGCCGCCCGGCAGGACAAGGTTCGCTGTCCAGCCTGTACCGCCGCGCTGCGCCTGATTGCCGGAATCAGCTTTGAGCCGTACTTCGCGCATCCGGAGGGAGCCGTCTGCCCGCTTTTGGCGCAAGACAGCTCTGCTTCCATGGAGTGGCTGCAAGCTTTGGACGAGACTGCTGCGGCCGTTCTGCACCCGCTTGTGACTGGCGCAAGCCCTGGTGCTGCGACTGACGCTGCGCCCGCTCTCGCTGATGATCCGCATACGCGCGCGCCTGAGCACGCGGCTGCTGTCGACAGTTCGCTCGCCTTTTCGGATGCGGCCGTCCCGGCTCCGGCACAAACGCCAGACGAGCCTGCTGCCCGGGAAGAAGACACGGCGATGATCGGCTCTTTTCGCTTGCCGAAAAAAAGGGCGATTGGCAGCACGGTCACGCCTGCACCGCCTCCGCCAAAGCCTCCGGTCTTTCGCAAACGGTTTATGCCCAAAAAGACGATTGCGCATTTGGCCGAGCAGCAGTTGGACCAGCCGCTTCATCCTACCCAGCAGCAAGCCGTGCAAACGACTGACGGCCCGCTTTTGATCCTCGCCGGAGCCGGCAGCGGCAAGACGCGGGTCATGACGGCCCGCACCGCTCATCTCATCAAAGACTTGGGCGTGGAGCCAAAACGGATCATGGTCGTGACGTTTACGACCAAAGCAGCAGAGGAAATTCGCCAGCGCATCGCCCGGCAACTGCCGTCCGGCCAGGCTCGCGAGCTGATTGCCGGAACGTTCCACAGCATTTTTTACCGCATGCTGTTGCACCATCAGCCAAACGGCTGGGATCAGCAGCGGCTGCTGAAAAAGGACTGGCAAAAGTGGCGGCTGCTGCGCGAAACCGGAGCATTGCTCGGCCATGACGAGCTTATGGCGCTGAAAGAAACGGACATCACCGAAGCGCTCAGCATCGTCAGCCGTTGGAAAAACGAATACATTCTCCCGCAGGAAGCGGCTTTTCGCGAGGCGGCGACCGATGCGGAAAAACGGGCCGCCCAGCTTTACCCGCTCTACGAGGCCGCGAAAAAAAAGCACCAGTGGTTTGATTTTGACGACATGCTGCTCGGCTGCTACGAGCTGTTGCGCGATAACCGCGATCTGCTGCAACGCTACCAGGAGCGGATCACCCACGTCATGATCGACGAGTTTCAAGATATTAACCGCATCCAGTACGAAACGGTCAAGCTGCTCGCCGCACCGCAAAACAACCTGTGCGTCATCGGCGATGATGACCAGTCGATCTACGGCTTTCGCGGCAGTGACCCCCAGTACATATTGGGCTTCACCAAAGATTTTCCGCAAGCTTCCACGATTACGCTGGAAGTCAACTACCGCTCCCACTCCTCGATCGTCAGCCTCGGCTATTCGCTGATCGGCCACAACCGATCTCGCTGGGAAAAAGCGTGCCGGTCGTTCCATCGCGAAGAAGGCGACACGTTTTTGTTCGAACCGGACGACGAAGAAGAGCAGGCATCCCGAATCGTGGATGAAATCGTGCATCGGCGCGAGCAAGGAACGGCGTTCGGCGAGTGCGCGGTGCTGTACCGCACGAACGAGTCGGCCCGGCCGATCCTGGAGCGGCTGAGCGAGGCAGGCATTCCGTTTCACTACACGCAGGAGGAAGACTCGTTTTACCAGCGCCAGACAGTACGCTGGACGTTGCACTATTTGCGGCTGGCGCTCAATCCGGACGATACAGACGCGTTAAAAGAAATTTTGCCGACGCTCTACATCTCCGGCGATGCCTGGAATGCCGTGCGCAGCCAGGCGATTCTCGAGGACAAGCCGATTTTGCACATCCTCCCGCATCTGACCCAGCTCAAGCCCTACCAGCGCAAGCATATGCAAGCGATCAACGACATTCTCGCCGCCTGCAAAGACTGCCCTCCTGCCCAGGCGCTGGAGCTGATTTACGAGGACGGCAAGCTCCGCGAATATTTGAAAAAGCGGGCGCGTGACCGGGAAGATGGCCGGGAACGCTGGAGTGACGAGCTGCAGCAACTTCTCTCTGCCGCCAAGCGCCACGCGACGATCCGCGACTTTTTGGCCTACATCGAGCAGATGATTAGACAGGAAAAAGAGTGGCGCAATCTGCGGCCACTCCCGGATGAAGCTGTACACGTATTGAGTATTCATCGGGCAAAAGGGCTGGAGTACGATCACGTCTTTCTGCCTGATCTGGTCGAAGGCGCCCTGCCGCACGAGTACACGCTGGACGAGCTGCGCAAAGGCGGGGCGACAGCCCTGGAAGAAGAACGGCGCCTGCTATACGTGGCGATTACCCGGGCCCGCCGCAGCCTGTGTATCGGTATCCCCCGGGAGCGCTTCGGACGCAAGACCCGCCCCTCCCGTTTCATCAGCGAAATGGGCCGGTAAATACTGATAGCCGCCGCCCATGTAAATCAGAAACTCTTCCATGTTCGTAATCAATGGAAACATAAGCCAGGCTCCCTTCGTCGCATTTTGGTTAGTATGCGAGCAAAGGGAGCCTGTTATTCATTCGTATGGGCGCAAAACTTGGCCGCTTAGCCGCCGATGATGTTGTATCCGGCGTCTACGTGCAAAATCTCGCCCGTAATGCCTCTGGACAGGTTGCTGAACAGGAAGAGGGCTGTATCGCCTACTTCGGTCTGGTCAATCGTCCGGCGCAGCGGCGCTTTTTCTTCGATTTCTTTCAGAACCGCGTTGAAATTGCGGATGCCTTTTGCCGCCAGGGTGCGGATCGGACCTGCGGAAATCGCGTTGACGCGAATGTTTTCCTTGCCGAGATCGTTCGCGAGGTAGCGCACCGATGCGTCCAGCGCTGCTTTGGCTACGCCCATGACGTTGTAGTTTTGCACGACGCGCTCGCCGCCCAGGTAAGTCAAGGTCACGATGCTGCCGCCTTCTGTCATCAACGGACGAGCTGCGCGGGCAACCGCCACCAGCGAGAACGCGCTGATGTCTTGCGCAAGCGCGTAGCCGTCACGGGAAGTGTTGACAAATTCGCCTTCCAGCTCCTCGGTTTTGGCAAACGCGATGCAGTGCGCCAAGCCGTGAATGACGCCGACTTTTTCCCGAATCGTCGCAAACGCCGCTTCCACTTCTTCATCTTTGGTCACGTCGCAGTTGACCAAGAGCGATTCCTTGCCCAGTTTGGCGGACAGCTCTGCCACGTTTTCGCGCAGACGCTCTCCCTGATAGGTAAAAATCAGGTTCGCTCCTGCGTTGTGCAAAGATTGCGCAATTCCCCAAGCGATGCTGCGGTGGTTCGCTACACCCATGATTACGATATTTTTGCCTTGCAACAATGTATTCATTATGTATTCGCCCCTTCCCAAGCTATTCCCCGCCATTATAACCGATCTTGTCCTTCGTTACGAGAGGGGCGGAAGAAAAGAGCGCGAAACGCTTCGTTTCGACAGCGGCTTTTTGGCTGTTACTCGGCGGCTCCATCCTGTTCAGTCAGCGGCTTTGCAGAAGCAAACGTCCCCCACGTTTCGTCAAAAGGATTCAGCGACGTCCCCATGACCGGGAACTCCGTTACTCCCTGTGCGGCTTCGTCGAACTGGTTCAGATTGGGCTGGTTCATGCTCACAAGACTCCTTCCATCCTGCTGCGATTCCATTGTTTTCTTAGGCTGGCAAGGAGCGCCCCTGTTTATGCATGCAGATGATTGGCATGCATGTACGCCGACAGCACAATGTAGATCAGCACCGCGCCAAAAAAGTAGACGCCGTATTCCGCCCGCCTCGCCTGCACGATATACGGCACGAGGTGGCTTGCTGACACGTACAAAAAAATTCCCGTCGTCATCGCGAGCATCACGCTCGACCAGTCAGGCGGAAAAAACCGTTCGGCAAGCCCGAAGCTGCATGCCCCCACTATCGTGGCAATCCCGAGCGAAGTCGCGCCCCACAATGCTTTTTTCCGGGAGTTCGTCGCGGCGAGCATCAAGGAGGCTACCGTGACCCCATCCGGTATTTTATGCAAAAGCATCGCCAGCAGGACAGACATGCCGACCTCTGCGTCCACCTTCAAGCTCGCCACGAGCGACACCCCTTCGACAAAAGCGTGCAGCAAAAAGCCGCCCAGCACCCCGATCACGCCCGTCGAGCCGATTTCCCCTCCGGCCGCCTTTCCGAGCAGCTCCAGCGCGAACAACGCGGCAAAGCCTACGAGCACAAACGGCATCATCCGCGAGCTTTCCCCCTGGATGACGTGCGGCATCAAGTCCAGCATCGTAATCGCCAGCAACAATCCGGCCCCTGCGCTAATCATCGCGAACAGCGCTTTGCGCGACCAGGCGCGAAGACAGAGCAGAAGCCCGCCGATACAGCTCGCAAGCGCCGCAGCAAGCAAAACAAGCCAAAAGAAAGGTTGCATCATACGGTCCTCTCCTCATCCCGCATGAGTATGGGGACGTGTATTCCTTCCATATGTACGCGCCTGTCCGGGTCAATATGAGTGAGCCAGCCACAATTTGTCCGGCTCGTGACGGAATGACAAAAAACGGAGCACCTGTCCGAAACGGGCGAAATGCCACTACTTTTTAGAACCTTTGTCGATTCTCTCTTACCCGGAAAAAAATGGTGCTATAATGAGTCCACCGGGAATACCGAGGGGAAAAAAGGAGTGATTCGGGATGGATGTACAAGTTTGGATGGCTTCGAAAGAGGTAGCTGATCGCCTTGACGTACATGTTCGTACGCTGCGCAACTGGCTGGACTTGTTCGTACCCGCAAAGGAACGTCTGAAAAATCCGCAGGGTCACTATTTGATTAGCGAAGCGGGCTTTGCCCTCTTGAAAGAAGTGAAGGAACGCAAAGATAGCGGAAACAGCTCGCTCAAGGAAATTCAGCGACAGCTCATAGATGAAGGCCGTTTGTCGGAAGAAATGCTGACTGCCGAAGAGTACGCCAGTGCGGAAGAAACAGCCGTAGCCCTCAGTTCCGGAAGCAACCTGGAAGCAGGCGTGAAGGAAATGGAGCTGGCCGTTCACGAGACGCTGCTGAAGTTCCAGCAGGAGCTGGCCCAGCTTTCCTCGCTGAACAACATGCAGTCGGCCATCCTGCAAAAAATCGCCGACATCGAAGAGATGCAGGAATCGCTGCGCCTGGAGATGCGCCGCGTCACCTTCGAGATGGATTTGATGCAGCAGCGCCTGACCCGCCGCAAGGAACGGTACGCCCGCCACGAGCCACGCTGGTCGTTGAATCCGTTTCGCTGGTTTACCCGCTCCGACCGGGCGGCAGAACAGTGAGTTTGGCGAAAAAACGACAAAATGGGAAAAACCGACAATTTTAAGAAGTGACGGCAAGCAGTAGTGCCCTAGACTTTCCATATGATAGAATTGTACTAAGCGAACTGGCAGAATATCAGGACTATTTACATTCTATCGACAAAGGACTGGGGCTTTCGTTGTGAGAAAATTGCATATTACTTCAGTGAAGCCAGGAGATGTTATTGCCAAAAGCATTTTTCAGGAAAACGGGAACGTCCTGCTCGGGATGGGCGTACAACTGACGGAACGCTACATCGAACGCCTCAAGCAATTAGGGATTGATACACTCTACATTCAGGACAAGCGTACAGACGACATTATCCCGGAAGACGTCATTCGCGATGAGACGCGCAAACAGGCGGTCGATGCCGTGTACAAGAAGATGACCACCCTGATGGACCAGCCGCACATGAAACGCCGTACCTCTCTGCCTGATTTTGGAAGCGCTTTTCAAAAGGTGTTCAAAGAGATATTGCAAGACTTGAGCAGCAGAAAAGACGTGCTCGTCAATCTGTCCAATCTCCACGTAATGGACGGCTATTTTTTTCACCACGCCGTCAATGTCGCTGTGCTCGCAGGTGTGGTTGGCCTGGCAAAAGGCTACAACCAGCAACAGATGCTGGAGCTTGGCATCGGCGCCTTGCTGTTTGACATCGGAATGACCCAAGTGCCAAAAGAGCTGTGGAGCTTGCGCAAAGAGTTGACAGCCGAAGAGCGTCAGCGCCTGCAATACCACACCGAAGAAGGCTTCAATCTCCTGCGCAGCCAGCATAATATTTCCGTCGTTTCCGCGCACTGTGCGCTGCAGCATCACGAGCGCTACAACGGGACGGGCTATCCGCGGCAGCTCTGTGGCAAGGACATTCACGAATACGCGCGCATCGTCGCGATTGCGGACGTCTACGACGCGCTGATCTCGCCGCGCCCTTTTCGGCAAAGCTATTCCCCCTCGGATGCGACCGAGTATTTGTTTGCTTCGGGGAATACGTATTTTGATCTGGAGCTGCTCAAGCTGTTTTTGCAGCACGTCGCCATTTTCCCGATTTCCTCCACCGTTCAGCTCAGTTCGGGACATACGGGCGTCGTCTCGCGGGTCAATCCGCTCGCCGTCAACCGGCCGACGATACGCATCCTGACCAACGAGGACGGCTCCGAGGTCGCTGCGCCGTTTGAAATCAACCTGTACGACAAAGAATGGATGAGCGTCACGATTGTCAAAACATTGTAACAATTCCAGTCATAGAAACAGCAGCCACTCCGCTATCGGAAGGGCTGCTGTTGTTTGCGCTATTTTCTAGTCACGCAACAGGCGAAATACTTGCTCGACGTCTTTGTCGCCGCGACCGGACAGGTTGACGATCACAATCTGCTCCCGCGACAGCGTCGGGGCAAGCTTCAGCGCGTAGGCGATGGCATGGGCGCTTTCCAAGGCAGGGATGATTCCTTCCGTCCGGGACAGCTCCTGGAAAGCGGCGAGCACTTCTTCGTTCGTCACGGTGTAATATTCCGCCCGCCCACTCGTCTTGAGCTGGCTGTGCTCCGGCCCGATGCCCGGATAGTCCAGCCCGGCAGCAATCGAGTACGTTTTTTTCGGCTCTCCCTGTTCATCGAGCAGCACGAGGCATTTGAAGCCGTGAATGACAGCCGGAACCCCTTCGGTCAAGGTCGGGGCCTGGTCTGGCTCCACTCCGATCAGGCGCACGGAAGGCTCGTCAATGTAATGGGCAAAAGCACCGATCGCGTTGCTTCCGCCCCCTACGGCAGCGATGACGGCATCAGGCAACCGCCCTTCCTTCTCCAAAATTTGGCGCTTCGACTCCTCGCTGATGATCGCCTGGAAGTGCTTGACCATCGTCGGGAACGGATGCGGCCCTACAGCAGAGCCTAGCAAGTAAAACGTGTTTTGGTAGTTTTGCACCAAATCGTTCAGCGCTTCGTCTACCGCGTCTTTCAATCGGCCCTGCCCTTTGGACACAGGCACTACTTTTGCCCCTAACAACTCCATCCGGAACACGTTCAGCGACTGGCGCTTCGTATCTTCCTCGCCCATGTAGATGATGCATTCCATGCCAAACATCGCGCACGCTGTCGCCGTCGCCACGCCGTGCTGCCCCGCTCCCGTCTCGGCAATGATCCGGTGGGCGCCCATGCGCTTGGCGAGCAAAATTTGCCCGATGACGTTGTTGATTTTATGGGCACCTGTATGGTTCAAGTCTTCACGTTTCAAGTAAATTTTCGCGCCGCCCAGCTTGTCCGTCAAATGGCGGGCATACGTCAACGGATTTTCCCGTCCGACGTACTCCTTCAAATAATACCGGAACTCTTCGTTGAACTCGGGATCGTCCTTGTACGTCTCAAACTGCTCTGCCAAGTAATCCAATACTTCCTGCAGCTCTGGGGGAACAAAGCTCCCGCCGAATTCACCGAAATATCCCTTTTTGGTCTGCTCTGTCAAAGACATGCTCATCTCTCCTCAGCTATTACTGGACTCTTCTAATTTTTTCAATCATATAAGATAAAAAGAGCGTTTGTCAACGAATGTAAAGTTTATTCTGAAACTTCTTTGTTTACTGGACAGAAACGGGCAAAACGCTTTCCCGCTCCCGCCCAGGCGGCTTGTCATCGCGCCTTTGCATGCGAACGCTGCCAGTACCCGAGCAGCAAAACTGCGCCCACCAACACGACCTTAAACAGCACCACCAGCCATGGCACCGGGGCGATCCATTCGCGGACCGCTTCCTCTGTGAAAATCATGTTGGCTGCAGCGAGGGCAAGCACTCCAGCCCCGACATAGACGAGCCAGGCGAACCGTTCCATGACGCGCAAAATCAACTGGCTGCCAAATACCATCAAGGGCACGCTAATCAGCAGCCCGATGACGATGAGGATGATATTCCCTTGCGCCGCTCCTGCGATGGCGAGAACGTTGTCCAGCCCCATCATGACGTCGGCCACGACGATCGTTTTCACCGCCTGCACGATATCCTCGCTCGCGTCAATGTCCTCCTGCCCGTCCTCCTCCCGCAGCAGCCTGTAACTGATCCACAGCAAAATCAGCCCGCCGATCAGGTACAAGTACGGGATTTTCAGCAAGTACACCGCGAGGATCGTAGCGATGACCCGGACGATTACGGCGAGCATCGTCCCCCAGATGATCGCCTTTTTTTGCTGCGCGACAGGCAGCTTGCGGCAGGCAATGGCGATGACGACGGCATTGTCTCCGCTCAGGACGATATTGATTGTAATAATGAGCAAAAGCGAAGAGTAAAAACCAGGCTCGAACAATGAATTTCCCTCCGTTTCCTTTTGCGTAAAATCTGTCATTTTTACGGTCACAAGCAAAAACAGCCGGTTCTCCCGCCGTGTCCGGGCTTGTTGTCACTGGGCGATTTCAGTATGATGGTAACGAGGAGGGTTGTCGAAATGTCGAAACAATTCGTTATTGAAGCGATCATGTTGGCTATCTACGGGGAGTTGATGGTCCCATCGCAACCGGTAGAATACCTGATACCCGCGTCGACAATCTATGAATTGGACGAATTTATCCAGAGTCCTGAACCAATCATGCCCTACTCCGGCGACGATCAGTACGTGCGTCGGGTCATGAAGGAAATGAGCCAGTTTTTTGCCGATCCATTCAATCGCAAGCGACTGGAGAAAGGACTGATTGCCCCCTGGTCCAAAGTTCCGTTCACCTTTCCGAACGGCGTCACGCTGACGGTCATCAAGGTGGAGGACAACGCCATGTGGGGAGAAATTTTTGATCCCGTCGAGACGCAGCTTCTGCTGACGTCCGTACGCTTTGAAGTCCCGCTGCTCACAGACCAGCCCGATTTTCAGGATCGGATTTTGGAATATATCGTACCTGTTCAATTTTACGATGTGGATGATTTCGATTTCGCCCTGGAGCAAGGCATCTCGCTCAACGACCTGCGCGAGCCGTAAAAGTTGCGAAAGCATGCCCGCAAAAAACAGACGAACAGACTGACGAGCCTGTGCTTGTTGGTCTGTTCGTTTTCTATTATGGCTTTTTATCCGAAGAAAATTGGCTCTTTTATTCTCATTTTTTTATGCGTATAGTGAGACAAAAGAAAGGGAACAAAGGAGCCGTTTTTATGGGGAGAACTCCGATTTACACCCGCGTTTACAACCAGCTCAGGTACCAAATTTTGAGCGGCGAGCTGCCAATTGGCTCCCATTTGCCGCCGGAGCGAAAGCTCGCTGCCAGGCTCGGCGTCAGCCGCAATACCGTCGTCAGGGCGTATGCCGAGCTGGAGGTGGAAGGCTTCATCGCCGGAAAAATGGGCAGCGGCCGCTACGTCGAGGCTCTCCCGCCTGCCCCGGCCTTGAGCAGAATCCACTGGAGCAGCCAGCACAACTACACGCATCTGCACGCCGCGCCGCCTCATATGGCTGAACTGCTGGCGATTACGGATACGTACCCGGACACGATCAACTTCGCGCATGGCGACGGAGGCAAGCATACGCTCGTCACTTCCGGCTTTCCCGCTTATGTCAAAAGCGCCGCCGACCAGATCAACTCCTACTTTTTCACATCGGTCCAGGGCTTTCCCCTGCTGCGCGAGCAACTCGTCCGCTGGATGGGCTTCGAACAAGTTTCTTCGCCCGAGCAAGTTTGCGTGACTAGCGGCTCGCAGGAAGGGCTGTACCTCATCACGTCCATGCTCGCCAGGCCCGGAGACTGCATCGTCACGGAAATGCCAACGTACTTCGGCTCGTTGCAGCTTTTTCAGTCGCTGGGCATCCAGGTGATTCCCGTTCCGCTCGATCAGGAGGGCATGAAGACGGATATTTTAGAAGGCATTCTTGGCCGCTACCGCCCGCGCTTCATCTACACAGTCCCGACGTTTCACAACCCGACTGGCTACACGCTTTCCCTGGTGCGCCGCAAACATCTTCTGTCGCTGTCCGAGCACTACGGCATCCCGGTCGTGGAGGACGACGCCTACCGCCACTTGCATCTGGACACACCGCCGCCGCCAGCCCTCAAGGCACTGGACCAAGCCGGCCACGTCATTTATTTAAACACGCTGTCCAAGCTATTGTTCCCCGGGCTGCGCATCGGCTGGATCGCCGCCAATCAGCATTTTATCCAGCTTGTAAGCAGGCTCAAGGAGCTGTCCATCTCTACCAACACGCTGGGACAGATCGCTCTTGCCAACTACTTGAAAGCCGATGCGCTCACGCCTCATCTCGCTCGTTCACGCAACTTGTATTGGCAGCAGGCCGAAGTGATGGAAGCCTATCTACAGCCGCTGACAGCACTCGGTCTGCAATATGAAAAAGCAGCGGGCGGCTTTTACTTCTGGGTCTCGCTTCCGGAAGGCGTCGAAGCGCGCAAGCTGATGCAAACGTGCAGGCAAAAAGGCGTGTCGTTCACGTGCGGGGACATGTTTTTGCTGCGCCATGCCGAGCAGCCCTACATCCGTCTCTGCTTCACCCACGAGCCGCCGAGCCAGATCGAGCGGGGAATGTCGATCATCAGCGAAATTCTCACGCGTCAAAAGGAGGAAGCGTAAATGAAGCTGTCCAAACATTCAGCCAGCTTGTTTCGGCAGGGAGCCTGGGACGCGCTGCCGCTTGCGGCCAGCTACATTTTGTCGGCCATCATTTTCGGGATGATGGCGCTTGCCGCTGGCTTGACCGTCTGGGAGAGCGTGGCGATGTCGCTGTTCATCTACACGGGAGCGGCCCAGTTCAGCGCGGTCGGGATGATTGCGGAGCATACAGGCATGTGGGCGATCCTTCTCACGACGTTCCTGTTGAACACGCGCCATTTTTTGATGGGACTGTCGGTATCTTCGTACTACCAGGGCTTGCCGCTTGCCCACGTGAACGTCCTGGCCTTTTTTATGACCGATGAACAATATGCCGTCTCACTGAATCGGTTTCGCCATCATCAGAGCGAGGCGGCTTATTTGTACGGGGTCAGCCTGACTTTGCACGCTTGCTGGGTGTTGGGCACGTGGGCAGGCAGCCTCGCCGGAGAGTGGATTCCTGATCCGGGGGCGCTTGGCCTTGGGTTCAGCTATATCGCGATGTTCATCGCCTTGTCCTATTTTCAGCTCACCTCGCTTTCGCGCATCCTCACGTTTCTTTTGTGCGGAGGGCTGGCCGTCGGCGTCGCCTTGCTTTTGCCAAACGGGCTACATCTACTCGTAGCGGGACTGGTCGCCTTTTGCATCGGATTCGCCTTGCCTGCCAAGGAAAAAGCCGCTTCATCGCCACAAGCCGAATCGGCACAGGGGGTCGAGACTGCATGAATCTGTTCTGGCTGTTTGTCCTCATGAGTATCGCCACGTACTTCTCCCGCCGCGCTTTCATGCGCCTGCCCAGCCACTGGATGTCGCCACGGCTGAAAAGCGGGCTGAGCTACATTCCGGTAGGGATTTTCGCAGCGCTCATTTTCCCGGCGCTGTTCGTGCAAAACCAGTCGCTCGTCTTCCAGCCGATATTCTTCGTCGCCGGGATCGCCTGCCTCATCGTCATGCTGCTCAGCAAAAACGCCTTTCTCAGCTTTGGCGTCAGCATGGCGATTGTCGTGATCGCCTCGCTGCAGCTCCTGCCCTAACCTGGCGGAAAAAATGCCGCCGCAGAGGTTTGTCCATGGTACAATGTGGGTAAAGACATAGGAAAGCGGTCCGGGGAGGAATTGTATAAATGGAACTGACAAAACGAAGCAACGGTACAGATTGGGAGGCAGAAGCGGCGACGGCCCAATCGATCTTGTTTAAAATGGGAAGCGAGTATTACGGGCTCTCCATTGCTTTGGTGCGCGAAATCATCAAGCCACTGCCCATCACCCGTTTCCCCAAGTCGCCTGTGTACGTGGAAGGCGTCATCGACCTGCGCGGGCGGATTTTGCCGATCGTGAACCTGCGCAAAATGTTCGGCCTGGAGCCGATTGCCCAGACGGATGACACCCGCTTTGTCGATTTGCAACTGGAAGGGCTGAATATCGGCATCATCGTCGACGCGGTGTCCGAAGTGATGAACATTCCACAGCATCTGATCGAACCGGCGCCACCGATCGTCGCTGGCGTAGAGGGCAAGTATTTGCAAGGAATTGCCCGCCTGGACGATAAGCTGATTATGCTTTTGGATGTCGATGAAATTTTTGGTCAATGGAAAAAAGTGTAGGCGATAGCCTGAGCGAAACCAGTACATGACAACTGTACTGGTTTTTTTGTACGGTCGTCCTGCCGCTTTGGACGGCGGTCTTTGCGAAACCTGGCGGCAGCTTGATGCGTACTACTCGTTGCAATCATTTTCTTTTTAACGGAGCGTGAATCCTGTGCATACTCATCCGCTTTTCCCGCTGGCAAAAGCAATTCCGCTCGCTCTCTGCTGCGGTCAGTATAAAACGCTGTACAGCATGTGCAGCGCGGCCTTTCGGGACGAGGTCAGTCTGGAGGAATTTGTTTCCTTCGCCTCCGACTTTCAGCGCGATGGCACCCCATATGCGGAACAGCCACTCTCCGTCGTGCCGCTTGCGGGGATGAGCCGTTTCGTCTGGACTACAAGCGATGGACAAAAAGGCTTGTCCGCGGCGATCGACTCGCAAGGAACCATCCACGGGCTTCGCCTCGCCCATCTGACGCCCCATCCGGAAACGGATCGCATCGTCAGCCGCCACCTTTACCGCCTGCCTTTTCGGGGCGAATGGTTCACCTTTTGGGGCGGCATGAACGAGCTGGTCAACTACCATTACGCGTATGACAACCAGCGCTACGCCTACGATTTTTTGCTGCTCAAGGACGGCCGTTCCTGCAGCGGCGATCCTTCTGTCAACGAGAGCTACTACGCCTTCGGGCAGCCGATTGTGGCTCCGTGCGCCGGAACCGTGGTCAAGGTAGTCGCTGACGTGCCGGACAATTCGCCCGTCGGGGTGATGAACGAGCAGCAACCTGCCGGAAATTTCGTCGAGATCGACCACGGACAGGGCGAATTTAGCGTGCTGGCCCACCTTCAGCAGCATTCCATCACGGTGAGGCCAGGCGACCGGGTCGCAGCCGGGGATGTGCTCGGGCGGTGCGGGAACTCGGGCAATTCCAGCGAAGCGCATCTGCATTTTCAAGTCTCCAACGCCCTCGACCCGTACACCGCCGTCTCGATTCCGATCCGGTTTCAGTCGCACGCTGCGATCGTCCAAGGGATGTTTGTCCGTGGCTGATTCCCCGATCGCGGACTCCCTTGCTTCCCGATTGGAAAACTTGGCGGCACAATTCTTATCTGTACAAAAAAAGAGCGGGAGCCATCCCGCCCTTTCTGTTTTCTACTCCCTGCCCCCACTTGCCAAATACGCATAATTCACCCAGACCATTTCTTCGATCCCTAAAATCTCTTTGAAAAGATCCACCGAATCGTACAAAAGCGAAGCGCCGGTTTCTTCGTCTACATCTGTCAGCAGTTGCAAATCAAACAGCGAGCGCAACTGCTGCACTTGTTTTGGCCCCGCGATCCGACTGAACGATTGCGGCTTGATTCGCGTAATTCCTTTGCCTACCTCTCGCCGATACAACTCCGAACGCACAACCCGGTCCAGTATGTCTTCATACTTTTGCCGAACGTCCTCGCTGTCTGTAATCCCTTCCTGCAGGTCAATCTCCGGATAAAGTCTGCCGAACTCCGCCTCCGCCATCTCCACATCCAGTGAATAGCTGATCGTCGCCGAAGAGACTTCGAAACCAGCATCGAACAGACGAAACCCCCAGCCATTGTCTTCTGCGTCGTGAAACCAAAGCAGCGGCACGAATTGCTTCGACAGTTGAAGCAAAAACTCAAGCGTCGAGGAAGTTTCAATCCACTCATCCTGCAGGAAAAATGCGTTCCAGTCGCCATTGATGCTTCTGTGGAAGTACGGTTGCGAAGACTTGGACAAGGCAATCAGCACTTTCGGTTCGTATTTGCGTGGATAAAGAATGCCGGTCGTGAACTCACCCATCCGTTTTCCACCGCTTTCTGGAAAGCTTTCCCTGGTCCTTTTCTTAGTCTATTCAGGTACCGCTTGTTTTTTGCTGTGATCTTTATCAAACGTGCTCGTGTGGATCACCGTATGCACAGCTCCCTCCGGCAAAAGCTCCGAACGGTACAGATGGACATGCCGCACCTTCCAGCGAGGCGCGTCGGCTGCCAAGTACCGCTCGTTCCAGTCGAGCAGCGGCAGCCCTTCCGGCGATGCTTGCGGTCCGCGGGCGAGCGTGATGTGCGGACGGTAGCGCTTGCGATCATACGACACCCCCTGATGTAGCTCGAACCGTCTGCCGAGCAGCAGGTGAAGCTGCTTGAGCGGATTCGTTTGCCCGCGCAGGCCGAGCCAGAGGACGCGGGGATGCTGGGCATGGGGAAACGCCCCGAAGCCGCCGATGCGCAGTTGAAACGGTTCGATAATCGCGCTGACGATGTCCATGTCCTCACAGATGGCCGGGACGAGCGCTTCGTCGACTTCGCCGAGAAAATGCAGCGTCAAATGAAGATTGTGCAGCGGCTGCCATCTGTCTGCCTGTACTTCCGATTTCAGCCGCTTTTGTACATCGGCAATATAGCGGACAGCCTCTTCGGGAATGTCCAGGGCCACGAACAAACGCATAGACGGATTCCTGCCTCCTTTTTATCCAAACGCCTGCCTTGCCGCGAACGAAAAATAGCCCCCCTGTGACGGAGAGCCATTTTTTACATCCACGCCGCGTCAGGCAGCCATCATCTTTCCGGTTACGATGCCCAAAACGCTGCGCACATATTCGCCGAGTCGCCCGGAGCCAGGCTGATACGTAAAACGAAGCGTCAATTCGACATGTCCCACATGTCCCGCAGGAGGAATGTTCCAGAAAAGGTCCGCTTCTCCGTACAAAATTTCCTCAATGCGCTGCTTCTTGCCTTCGATGTCCAGATCAGGATCGTGAGACAACGAGAATTTCATCATGATGGAAAACGAATCTTTTTTGATCCCATCCCGCAAGCTTAATTTGCCGTGGATCGCGACGAGTCCCGCTTCTCCCCACAAGTTGTACTCCAGCAAAGCCTGGCATTGCGGTTGAACCTGCAGCTCAAGAGCCGGAAGTCCTCCCTCAATCGTAAGTGCATGACGCTTTGCCAACAGTTCGATCTCCCCTTGAAAACGGTGAGCGCATTCGGAAACAGCCTGGAACAAATCGGGCTCTACAGCGTACATCGTCGTCACCTCTCCCCAACGGATTATCTGCTTTACTACTTCGAAACTCCCCTTGTCGTATCCTTTGTTGAAAAATGACTTATTTACCCATATTTCCTCGAAGGGCAAAAGATTCCTATGAAAATTCTTTTTCACAATGTTGCAACATTCATTCGTACGGGACGGGCATTCCCGGAAACGCTTTCACAAACAGGGCTCGCAGGTGCTCCTGTACACGCTCGTCCAGCTCCAATTGGTAGAGTGCGCCATTTTCATAGCGCAAAAAGGGAAACGCTCCCAAGCGCAAAGGAGAAACTTCTTTAGTCTCCACATACTCGGGCAAAGTCAGCAGGAAACGGGAAAACGGGTTCGCCTCGTCCTCGGACATATGGACGACTTCAAACAGGTCGGACAGGCCGGGCGTCACAATCAGCTCCAGCAGCTCGCCGCGCTCTGCGACCCAGACCGTAAACGACGATTCCCTCACTTCGCTGCGCGCGTGCCTGCGCATCACCCAGACCGCCTGGCGGACCGTACTCATTAACAGATGCTGCGCGCCTTCTGCCCCATGTGCCTCAACCATCCGCCTGTAGCGGAAAACAAAGGCCAGCCCTTCTTCTGCAAGCACAGCGTCGGGCAAGGAAAGCGCCGGGATGCTGAGCGTCTCCTCCTCGCGCACCTGCGCCTCCTGCGGTATGGCTTCGCTTCTCCCCTCGAACAGCGAGCGAATCATTTCCCGGGTGCGCTCAACCTCTGCTGTGGAAAACGAAATGGCCTCGGAGTATATGTGCGTCAGCTCGCCTCCCTCGTAAGCCAAATAGTGCAAAAAGGTGCGCGGCTGCTCCAGCATTTTCAGCGCCATGCCCCGCTGCTCCGCCTGCCGGATGTCAAAAGTGAGCGGAAAGCCGAGCGGCTGCAGCGGATCGGACAAAGTCCAGATCACGCCGAGCAGCTTTCCCTGGTACGTCTTGAATTCGACGGAGACAGCATCGCGCGTCTGCTCGACGAAGGCGTCCACCGATTCAAACACCAGGTACAGCTCGACTTCGCCCTGCCCGTTCAACCGGGCAAAATAGGGCAGCCCGGCCTCGCTCGCAAGCTCGTACAAATCACGGTACGCGCTCTTGTCGAGCACCTCGCCCTGCGTCGCCGCCTCGGGCGATCGCAGGGCAGGGTCCGGGCTGAGCACAGGATAAAAGTCCTCACTCATCCGGTTGCTCCCCCTGTTTTGCCCACGCCTGCATCAGCGGCCAGCCATCCATCTGCGCGAGCAGCGCACGGTCCGTCGCATCAATGTGCACAGGCGTGATGGCGATATAATCATGCTTCACGAGGTCGTAGTCAAACGGCTCGGCAATCGGCATGACTTGCGGATACTCGCGTGTCAAAAAGTACCCTTCCGCTTCCTCGCTGTACTTGTCTTCATAATGATGCAGCGAAAGCGTGGCCGGGACGATGCCTTTCACCTGCGCCAACGGAACGTGCGGGATGTTGACGTTCCAGAAAACTTCCGGGGGCAGCTCGCCTTTTACTGCCCGTTCGCTGAACTCTTTCACCAGCGGCTCAATCATCTGCACGACATCGCCGTAATTTTCCTGGTCATACCAGTTATCGTAGGACAGGGCTACGCCAGGAACGCCCAAAATGACCGCTTCCCGCGCCCCGCTGCACGTGCCGGAGTAATAAATGTCACGCCCCAGATTCGTTCCGACATTGATTCCGGAAAAGACGATATCCGGTTTTTCGTCCGCGGCAAACAGCAAATGGTACGCCGCCTTGACGCAGTCGGCCGGATTGCCGTTCACGGCCCACGCTTTGACGGGAAGACCGTAAAAGTCGCGTTTTTCCGGTGCCAGTGCGGTACGATAGGTTACCCCATGACCGACACCGCTTTTTTCTTCAACGGGAGCCACCACAAAGATTTCCGCTTGGTCCAGTACGAGCAGTGCTTCCACCAATCGCTTGATGCCCAGGGCATCAATGCCGTCGTCATTCGTCACTAAAATTCGCAACACAAGATCTCCTCCTTCATCGTGGCGCCCATCTTCACTTGCACGTGGCTTCCTTTTATTGTACTTTAGAAAGCTTTGCCAAGCCAAGCTTCCAGAAGCTTCCGGTCGAGAGCGCTGCCTCTTTGCCTATTAGAAAACTTGGCTGCGCCAAGCTTTTGGCGCAGCCTTCGTTGCCCTTATATTTATCTGTATGAAAAAAAAGGCCCCAACAACGGGGGCCTTGCCTATTCACCGACAATGTCCTTCCAGCGGTCGCGCCAGGCAATGCCTTCGCGAATCCACTCCTCAACCTGCGCCTGCTTCTCCTCCGAGATGCCAATCAGGCAGGCAATCCGCGCGATTTCCTTCGTCTCCGACGGCGACAGCTTCCGGTCGATCAAAGCCATGTGATACAGCTTGCGCATCATCACGAGCTTCTCGCTTTGGCTCATGTCAACCAGATCCTCCACAATCGTCTCCGGGCGTTTCGGATAGTCGATGTCATCCATTAAAATTTGCCGTTCTTTCAAGGTAAAATGTTCCGAATTGACGATGTCATGAATGCGATCCACTTCTCTTGAACCTATATAACCGTCGGCATGCCCAACGCAAATCATCAAACGAATGGAGGCAAACAAAATATGTTTGTCCTTTTCTGTTCTCGTATACAACGTGCGGTTCCTCCTCCGAGCTTAAGTAACAAACGATAATATCTACATCTAATAATACGATGAAAGAGGAAAGCGGTTTCACACGATTATGTGACAAATTTATGCTACTCTCTCAAAAAAACGGACCGAAAGTCAATCCAGCCGTATGCGTCAAGGCTTACCCCCGACAATCGCGGGTGCGCGATCATCTCGATGCGGTTCGCGTACAGCGGAACAAACAGATGGCGGGCCTTCAGCCTGTCCATGATCGCGCGCACGACAGCCTGCCGCTCCTCTGTCGTTGTAGTTTGCCCCATCTGGCGAATCAGTTGCTCGACCTCCGCTTTTGTCCGCTCGTCCAGGTGGTGCGTAATGCTCAGCGCCTCTGCCCGCAAAAATTCAACGAGCGACAGCTCTGTGCGTTCATCCGCATTGGCGCTGTCCACGACCAGGTCGGCTGCCTGCAGCACGGCAGGTTGGGCCAGCTCTTCAGGCGACGCGTAGCGGATTTCGATGACGATGCCGTATTCCTTCGCCTTTTCCCTGATCCACTCGGCATCCTCCACGTGGTCCGCATCTGGGTAGGTGTACAGGGCAAGCTTCTCCCCGCGGTAGCCGCTGGCTGCAATCAAGCGCGCGGCCTCTTTGGCATCGGGCAGACGTGTATCCTGCTGCATCCGTTCTCCCCATACCTCAGCCTGCTCTCTTCCGCCTTGCAGCGCCGCTCTCAGCGCTGCGCCAGATAGCATGCTGGCGACCAAGGCGCGGAACGCATCGTCTGCGAGCGGCCCTTTTTTGGCTGCATTCAGGCTGACGTATTGAAAGCATTGCTCCTGGCGGACGACGTCTCTCCAGGAGGCATCTGCCAGCTCATAGGCCGGATGCGCTTTGTCCACGACCAGCATGCTCTCCTCGGTCAGCTCCGGCTGGCGCATCCCAGGGACGCACCAAAGTTCAATCCGGTCCAAAAACGGCCGCCCGGCAAAGTACGGCGCAAACGCTTCGAGCACGAGCATGGAGTCGTCATGGCGCACAACCCGAAACGGCCCTGTCCCTGCCGGAAGCCGGGCGAATTGCTCTCCCATCTGCTCGGCATAATCGCACGGAACGATCGCCATCTGCTCTTTGCTCAGCGCTTGCAAAAACAGCTCATCCCGCTGCTTCAGCCTGATCGTCACCACATATTCATCGCGGACGTCCACCGCCGCAATCGAGCGGGCAAGCCAGCGGTGCTTGAACGATTGCTGCATCAGGCGCAGCAGGGAAAAACGCACATCGTCAGCCGTCAGCGTGCGGCCATGATGAAACAGCACCCCTTTTCGCAAATAAAACGTCCAGCGCGTCCCGTCCTCATCCGCCTCCCAGTAAAAGGCGAGATGCGGCTCCACCCGCTTCGTGGCCGGATCGAAACGGACCAGCGTATCGAACAAATGCTTGACCAAATGCGTCTGCGAGCGCAGCAACACGTGGATCGGGTCCAGCCCTGCAAACGGTCGGTCGAAAAAAAGACGCAATGTATCCACTCGGCCACTACTACCCTTTTCCCGGGTAATCCGCGCTCCAAACTGGATATTCATCCAGCGGGAAAAATGTTGGGCAAAAGTCGGCCAAGCCTGCCCGTATTGCTCCAACAGCTCCTGCGAAGCGCGAATCTCGCCGGTTTGGACGAGCTCCTTGGCCACAGACAGCAGCAAGTCTGCCGGGTCGAGGACGAGCGTCAGCACCGAACGGTTCCCTCTCCCTCGTCCCGGCTGCCAGAGCAGCCAGCCGCGTGCCTGCATCTTTTTCAGGGTCAGCGTAGCGTTGCGCAACGTACAACACAAGATCGCCGCGACCTCTGCCAATGTAATGTCCAGCGGCCGACCAAACGCTTCCTTTGGCCTGGCCGCGCATAAACGAATGTACTGTTCAACAAGCTGCACGAGATTCACCACCGATTTCGCCAAAAAACATGAAAAAATGCTTCCCCTAATCCTACGCTTTTTCTCCTGACTGCGCCAGCTTACAATTCTCGAAAGAAACAAAGCCAAACCGAAAAAAAAACCGGAGAAAGGACACACACTTATGAATCTGTTACTCGCTTCCCTTGCCCGTTTTCTTGCTGCGTATCCGCCCTTGCTGTGGGTCCGCCTGTTCGGGGAAACGCTCACGTCCCTGTCCAGCACGATGATCGCTCCGTTTCTGGTCCTGTACTTGAGCGAAAACGTCAGCGGCTCCGTCACCGTGACCATGCTGGTGATTGGCTTGCAGCCCTTTTCCGAGATTGTTCTGACCTTGTTTGCAGGCGGGTTGACGGACCGGATTCGCCGCAAAACGATCATGCTTGCAGCGCTGCTCATCCAAGGCTTCGCCATGCTCGGAATGGCCTTTGCGGATTCTATCGCAGCTTTCGCAGTGCTGTACATCATCAATGGCGCTGGCCGCTCCCTGTTCATCCCGGCAAGCCGCGCCCATCTGGCCGACGCGATTTTGCCCGCGCAGATGGCGAGCGCCTTTGCGCTATTGAATACGTCCAGCAGCATCGGGGCGGCGATCGGCCCGCTCATCGGGGTCATTTTGTACCAGCACGATCCCGCCATGGCGTTTTTGCTCACCGCTATCTCGCTCTTGCTCTACGCGATTGCCGTCTGGTGGAAAATTCCGCAAACCCCGCTGCCTGACCTGCCTGCCCAAGCCGGAGAAAACGCCCGTAGCGGCAAGCGCGAAAGCTGGCAAGCGTATCGCCCGGCACTCGCAATCATGACGCTGTCGCTGCCGATCAGCCTGTTTTACGCGCAAACCGAGACGAATTTGCAGTTGCACCTGAAACATACACTGCCTGACTACTTGCACGCACTTGCGCTGCTCATTGCCGTCAAAGGCGTCCTGCTTATTTTGTTCGAATTTCTGCTGGTCAAATGGACCCAGCATCTGCCTGCCCGCCTGCTGATTACTGGCGCGTACGGCTGCTTCATGCTCGTCTCGCTTGGCTATGCCTACATCGACTACTTGCCGCTTTTGCTCGCCATGCAAGTGCTGCTCGTCATCGGCGAAAGCGTCGGCCTGACACAGCTTTTGGCTTTTGTCACACGCATTTCCCCGCCTTCCATGCGCGGACGGTACTTTGCCATCACCGGAACGCATTGGGACATTTCCCGCACGTGCGGTCCGTATCTCGGCAGCCTTGTTTTGCTGCACAATGGCGGTGCGCTTCTGTTCACCCTTGTCGCCGTTATTTTGGCGATTGGAGCGTGGGCGATGCACCACTATTTGCGCAGCAAAGAAAAAGCCCTCCCGCATGCGCAGGAAGGCTGATAAAAAGCGTCAGGTCAACAGGAAGCGGTCTTCGCTGAAGCTCTCGCCGCCACGGGCTGCTTCGAACGCGCGAAGCAAATCCTGCGGCTTCATCGTCCGCTTCTTCTCATCCGGAATGTCGAGAATGATGCCGCCATCGTGCAGCATCAGCAGGCGGTTCCCCATGTTCAACGCTTGCTCCATATTGTGCGTGACCATGATCGTCGTCAGCTTATGGCGCGCGACGATCTTGTCGGTCAGCTCCACGATGAGCTGCGCCCGCTTCGGGTCTAACGCCGCTGTATGCTCGTCCAGCAGCAAAATTTTCGGTTCCGTAAAAGTAGCCATCAACAGGCTGAGCGCCTGGCGCTGACCGCCGGAGAGAAATCCGACTTTTGTCTTCAAACGGTTCTCCAGCCCCTGGTCAAGCTGCTTGAGTTGCTCGCGGAACAGCTCGCGCTTGTGGTTGTTCACCCCGAAGCCGAGTGTGCGGCGGCGGCCGCGGCCGAGCGCAATCGCCAGGTTTTCTTCAATCGTCATGTTCGGCGCAGTACCCGCCATCGGGTCCTGGAACACCCGCCCGATCAGCTCGGCGCGCTGGTGCTCGCCGAGGCGCGTCACGTCCTTGCCGTCAATCGTGATCGTTCCGCTATCCGGGAACAGCCCGCCGGAGATCATGTTCATCATTGTCGATTTTCCGGCCCCGTTGCTGCCGATCACGGTGATGAACTCTCCGCGCTTGACGTGCAGGTTGACGTTGCGCAGGGCGATTTTTTCGTTCACCGTGCCTGCGTTGAACACTTTGTTGACGTTCGAAATTTTAAGCATGTCCGTTTCCTCCCCTTGCCGTGCGTACCGCTTGCTTTCTCCAGATGCCTTTGGCAACGGTCGGGACGGTCAGTGCCACGATCACGATCAAAGCGGTAATCAGCTTCATGTCCGACGGATTCAGCCCTGCTTGCAAAGCCAGTGCGATCACCAGACGGTACACGATCGAGCCGAGAATGACGGCGAGCGTGACTCTGAAAATGGAGGAGCTGCCAAACAGCACTTCTCCGACAATAACAGAAGCAAGACCAATCACGATCATCCCGATCCCCATGCCGACGTCGGCAAAGCCCTGGTACTGGGCAACCCATGCGCCAGATACCGCTACCAGACCGTTGGACAGCGCCAGACCGATAATGGTCGTCGTATCGGTGTTGACACCGAAGCTGCGAATCATCTTCGGATTGTCGCCCGTCGCGCGCAGGTCGAGGCCAAGATCGGTGTGCAGGAACCAGTCGATTACCAGCTTGAGCAGCAAAATCCCGACGATAAACACGACGGACACGCCTGTCAGCAAAGTGACTCCGTTTACTGTCAAATTCGGAATGCCCAAGTCTTTTACATAGGTGAACAACGTATCTTCACGAAGCAAAGGCAAGTTTGCCTTCCCCATGATCCGCAGGTTGATCGAATAAAGGGCGATCATCGTCAAAATCCCTGCCAGCAGTGCGTTGACCTTCCCTTTTGTATGCAAAACGCCGGTAAATGCCCCTGCCAGGCCTCCGACGACGAACGCCAAGAGGGTAGCCAGGTACGGGTTGGTTCCATCGATGATAAACTTGGCTGCGATCGCGCCGCCCAGGGCAAAGCTGCCATCTACCGTCAAGTCAGGTACGTTCAGAATGCGAAAGGTCAAATACACGCCCAGAGCTAAAATTCCAAATAGCAAGCCCTGCTCGATGGCTCCCATTATTGCCAAATTCATAGAAGAAATCCTCCTGTTGCTGCGTTTATTACTCGATCACTTCGCCTGCGCGGTCGAGCATGGATTGCGGAATGGTCACTCCCATTTTCTCCGCTGCTTTTTTGTTCAAGACGAGTTTCATGTCTGCTTGCATCTCAACCGCCATGTCAGCCGGCTTCGCTTCGCCCTTCAAAATTTTCACGGCCATGTCCGCAGTTTGCTCGCCCAATTTGGTGTAGTCGATGCCGTAAGTGGCAATCGCCCCGCTCTTCACGGAGTTTTCCTCGCCTGCGATCACCGGAATTTTTTGCGCTTCCGCTACGCCCAGTACAGCCGCGATGGACGATACGACCATGTTGTCGGTCGGCACGTAGAACGCATCGACTTTGCCTACCATCGACTCGGCCGCTTGCTTCACTTCTGTCGCGCTCGTGATTGCCGCTTCCTGGATGGTCAGGCCGAGCTTGTCCGCAACCGCTTTGGCTGCGTCTACCTGTACCTTGGAGTTTACTTCACCCGAGCTGTAGATGACGCCTACCGACTTCGCGTCCGCTTTCAGCTCCTTTACCAGCTTGAGCTGCTCTTCGACCGGGTTCATGTCGGAAGTACCTGTCACGTTCGCGCCTGGCTGCTCCATTGATTTTACCAGACCAGCCTCGACCGGGTCAGTAACTGCCGTAAACAAAATCGGAATTTCTTTGCTCGTCTGCGCTGCTGCCTGCGCGGTTGGAGTGGCGATCGCCAGCACGAGGTCTACTTTGTCCGCCTCGAATTTTTGCGCGATGGAAATCGCTGTGTCCATGCTCGCCTGCGCCGATTTCACGTCAATTTTCACTTGCTTGCCGTCTTCGTAGCCGTTTTTCGCAAGCTGCGCCACAAATCCTTCACGCGCTGCATCCAAGGCAGGGTGCTCTACGAATTGGGAAATGCCAATCGTAAACTGCTTGTTCTCAGCAGAAGGCGCCGGCTGATTCGCAACAGGGGTTTCCTGCCCGTTGTTCGCCGGAGTAGCGCTTTGCTGTCCACATGCGGTAACAGACAAAAGCAGCAAAGGAAATAAAATACTCTGAATTTTTCTGATAGTCTTTTTTTGTTTAACCATGCGATAAATACCCCCTTGAAAAATTTTTACTAATTTTAACACGGATAAAACAGTTTTAAAAGAATAAAAAGAGAGCTTGACGCTCTCTTTTTACTTGATGATTTCTTTCGCCTGCTGTTTGAGTGCCTCAGAAATCGTGAGACCAAACTTCCCGGCAGCCGTTTCATTGATGTACAGGTCGGCCTGCTTTGAAATTTCGACTGGAGTGTCGGCGACCGCTTGTCCTTTCAGGACGCGGGCAGCCATCTCTCCTGTTTGTTTGCCAATCAGGTAGTAATCGATTCCGTACGTGGCGACTGCGCCGCGCTTGACGGTGTCGGTGTCAGAAGCGAAGACAGGAATCTTGTTCGCTTCCGCTGCTCCCAGTACGGCCTCAAACGAAGACACGACGGTGTTGTCAATCGGAATGAACATGGCGTCTGCTTTTCCAGCAAGTCCCTGAGCTGCCAGTTGCACCTCGGAGAGCTGGGAAATGCCCGCCTTGACGATTTCTACGCCTTCTTTGCTCGCTGCTTCTTCCAGTTCTTTTACCTGAACCTCCGAATTTACTTCAGAGGTGGTGTAGATGACGCCCAGCTTTTTCAACTGTGGCAGGAAGGTTTTGACCAGCTTCAATTGCTGTTCCATGGATACTTTGTCGCTCGTACCGGTCACGTTTTTGTCCGGTTTTTCCAGACTGCTGACCAGTTGAGCCGAGATCGGGTCTGTTACGGAACTGAACACAACAGGTTTGTCGGCAATCGCCTTGGCTGCAGCCTGAGCGGACGGGGTAGCGATCGCTACGACCAAATCCTTTTTGTCTCCGGCGTACTTTTGCGCAATTGATACCGTGTTGTTCATATCGCCATGGGCGTTCTGGTAGTCAACCTCCAGATTTTTGCCCTCTTCGTAGCCGGATTCCTTCAAGCCATCCAAAATTCCTTGATGAATCGCATCCAGTGCCGGATGCTCTACGAATTGCGTCAGGCCAATTTTCACGGTTTGCTCCTGGCCGGAATTAGCCGTGGTAGCCTCGCTTTGTCCACCTGTTTGATTTCCACATGCTGCCAAAGAAAAGGCCAGCAATGTGGTCAGTACCATACTGACTGCTCGTCTCATCTGTACTTCCTCCTCTAAGCTCTGCTCTCTTAGCCACTGACCACCCTCCGGCGGCCGGGCCTTTTTGCATTTGTGCAACTTGTGTCCCATTATAGCATATTATTGCGTCCTGAAAAGCTTTTTTCATCAATCTTTCGTACCGATTTCTTCCTCGACGTTCGCCAGTTTTTTGACAAAAACTCTGGTAATCCGGTAATGATCGACTTCCCCGACCACGAACTCGTACTTGCCTTCGCGCACCCGGTCGCCCACGCGCGGCGGGTGGTCAATCTGCATGTAAATCCAGCCGGCAAGCGTATCCACCTCGCTTGATTCCAGATCAATGTCCAGGTAGTCGCCCACTTCCTCCAGGAGCATCCGGCCGTCGAGCGACAAAATCCCGTCGTTTTTCTCGACTTCCGGGCGCTCATCGTCAAACTCGTCCTGGATGTCTCCGACGATTTCTTCCATAATATCTTCAAGCGTGACCAGCCCCGCTGTCCCGCCGTACTCGTCAATGATGATCGCCAGTTGTCCCCGCTGTTTTTGCAGCATCGTCAAAAGACGGCTGATCGAGATCGTCTCGGGCACAGTCAGGATCGGGCGCATCAGCGTCTGCAAATCTTTGTGCTCGCCCTCCAACAGACCCGTCAGCAAATCTTTGATGTGCAAGCTCCCCACGACGTGATCCTTGTCACCGTCCACGACCGGATAGCGGGTAAAACGGCCGTTTTGCACCAGCCGGACGTTTTCCTCGAACGGATCGCGCAAGTTCAGCACCACCATGTCTGTGCGCGGAACCATGATTTCTCGGGCCATCGTCTCGGAAAAGTCGAAGATGTTGTCGACAAGCATCAGCTCGGTTTGGTCGATCAGCCCGCTTTTGTGGCTTTCGTTGACGAGAATGCGGATTTCTTCTTCGGTATGCGCTTCCTGATGCGGCTCCATCGAAATGTGAAACAGCGCGAGAAAGCGGCTGGCCGACCAGTTCAAGAGCGCAATGAACGGATACATGATTTTGTGAAACAGTTGAATCGGCCGGGCCACAGCCAGCACGACCATTTCCGTGCGCTGGATCGCCAACGTTTTCGGTGCCAGCTCCCCCAGTACAATGTGCAGAAAGGTAATGACCGAAAACGCGATAATAAAGGAAATGCTGCTCACCAGCGTCTCGTTGAGCTGAAAATAGCGAAAAACGGGATGCAGCAGATGAGCCACCGCAGGCTCGCCCAGCCAGCCAAGCCCGAGAGACGCCAGCGTGATGCCAAGCTGGCACGCAGACAAATAAGCGTCCAAATTTTGGATGACCTGCTCGACGTTTACGGCGCGCTTGTTCCCTTCCGCCACCAGTTGGGCAATCCTCGATTCCCTCACTTTTACGACGGCAAATTCGGTTGCGACAAAGAACCCGTTGAGGAAAACGAGGATCAAGACCAATCCCAAGTTGAACAAGCTTCCCCACGTTCCCATGCTCCTCGCCTTCCTTTCCGACCATGCTTTGGGATATTGTTTCCCATCCAACCGTAAATGTTACCTGTTCGTTTTTCTTTCTTTTCCGGATTGTGATACCATAGTGCTGATTCATATGCCGTTTGTAACGAGGTGAATCTCTTGTCTTATCGTCCAGACTTGCCGATGATCGTGCAAAGCGATCGCACTATTTTATTGGAAACGCAGCATCCGCAGTTTGCCGAAGCCAGACAGGCCATCAGCGGGTTTTGCGAACTGCTGAAAAGCCCGGAGTACATCCATACGTACCGGATGACGCCGCTGTCGCTCTGGAATGCGGCCGCGAGCGGGATGCAGCCGCACGAGGTGACAGGCATCCTCGGCGCGTACAGCAAATACGGCGTGCCGCCAACCATCGTCAAGGAAATCGACGAAACGATGCGCAAATACGGTCTGATCCGGCTCGAACGCCGCGGGGACGACCTCGTTTTACATAGCGACGATCCGCTCGTTCTCACGGAGCTTGCCGCATACAAGTCGATCGCGGCCCTGCTCGAAGACGGCTACGTGCTCAAAAGCTACGCGCGCGGCCTCATCAAGCAGGAGCTGATCCGGTTGGGGCTGCCTGTCCAGGATTTGGCGGGCTATTCGCAAGGCGAGTCGTGCCCGGTCAGCTTGCGGGCGAACAGCGCTGCGGGAAAGCCGTTTGCCTTGCGCCCGTACCAGCAGGAAGCGGTAGACGCCTTTTACCGCGGCGGCTCCGCTCTAGGCGGAAGCGGCGTGCTCGTGCTGCCCTGTGGAGCCGGGAAGACCGTCATTGGCATTGGCGCGATTTCCCAGTTGCAGACTGCTACGCTTATTTTGACGACGAATACGACTTCCGTGCGGCAATGGATCGCCGAGCTGCTGGACAAAACCGATCTTGATCCCGAGCTTGTCGGCGAATACACCGGCGATCACAAGGAAGTAAAGCCGATAACTGTGGCAACTTATCAAATTCTCACATACCGCCCCACCTCTCTGGATGAATTTCCTCATATGAAACTCTTTTCAGAGCGTGACTGGGGGCTTATTATTTACGATGAGGTGCATTTATTGCCTGCACCTGTTTTTCGTGTTACTTCCGGGATTCAGGCGACACGCCGACTGGGCTTGACGGCTACGCTCGTCAGGGAAGACGGCCGGGAAGAAGACGTCTTTACGCTGATCGGGCCGAAAAAGTACGAGGTTCCTTGGAAAGCGATGGAGGATGCGGGCTGGATTGCGGAAGCGCGCTGCCGGGAAATCCGGCTGCCTTTTGAGCCGAAGTGGCGGGAAGCGTATGCGCATGCGACGGCACGGCAAAAGTTCCGGATCGCCGCCGAAAACCCGAAAAAGCTGGACGTTGTCAAAAAGCTGCTGGAGCGCCACGAAGGCGACCGGGTGCTGATTATCGGCCAGTACGTCGACCAACTGGAACAGATGGCGACTGCCCTGCAACTGCCGCTGATTACGGGCAAAGTGCCGGAAAAAGAGCGCGAGACGCTGTATCAACAATTTAAAAAAGGGGAAATCACACGCCTGATCGTCTCCAAGGTGGCCAATTTCGCCGTTGATTTGCCGGACGCCAATGTGGCGATTCAAATCTCGGGCACGTTTGGCTCCCGCCAGGAAGAAGCGCAGCGACTGGGACGAATCTTGCGACCAAAAACCGAAAATAACACCGCTCACTTTTATACACTGGTGACACGCGATACGAGAGAGCAGGAGTTTTCGCTCCACCGTCAGCTTTTTCTCGTCGAGCAAGGCTATCCATACGAAATTATAGAAAACGAGATGCTGGTCTGAAACGTTTCGGAAAAAGCCAGCGTCACATAGAGGGAAGGGAGGCCGGAGATTCAATGCAATCCGACGCCGAAATCATTCAGCGGATTCTTCAGGGCGACATCGAAGGGTATCGCGACCTCATCCAGCGATATCAGCATATGATCTACGTATTCATCTACAAAATGGTGAACAATCGCGCTGATGCGGAGGATCTGACTCAGGAAGTGTTCGTGAAGGCGTATGAGAAGCTGTCCACGTTCCGAGGCGACTCTCAGTTTTCATCCTGGTTACATACGCTTGCTCGCAACAAGAGCATTGACTTTTTACGCAGACGAAAGTTTCACGACTCCGACGAGCAGTTGGCGTATGTGCCGTCCAATACGCGGGACGAGTCTCCGCAAGAATCGCTCATGAACAAGGAGCAGCGCAGGGAAATCGAGGAGGCATTCGCCTTGCTGTCGGATTCCTACCGGGAAGTGATCGTCCTTCGCTGCACGCATGAATATCCGTTCGAAAAAATTGCTACTCTTCTCGGCATCGCCGAGTCTACAGCACGCGTCCGTTACTTGCGCGCTCGCCAAGAACTCGCAAAATTGTTATCACGCAAGGAAGGGGGGCTCGTACATGAACTGCCAGGCATTTAGAAAAGCATGGCTAGATGACACGGATAGCGATATTTTTTCCCATATAGAGACCTGTGAGGATTGTATCGCATGGATCGAAACACAAATGACAACCGAAGAGGAGGTGCAGTTCTTGAAAGAGGTTCCACCGCCTCAAGCGAACCTGGAAGAGAGGATCATGCAGGCCATCTACCAGAACGCCGGACAAGGTGTGCCCCCTCACGCCGCAACCGTCGCTGTGCTTCCACAGCAAGCGGCAGCACCTATGCCCAGCAAGCGTCGGACCAAAGGCTTCCCTTCATTCGCCTGGGTCAGCGCAGCGGCAGTCCTTTTGGCAGTGGGCTTCATCAGCTACCAGCAGCTCCAAGACGGTCAATTTCAGACAGCGTCACAACAGCCCGCAGCAAACCAGGCAGGCGCTGGCACCCAGATCGCGACGCATGCCACCGAAGCGATGCAAATGCAGGACGCTGCTCCGGCATCCTCGCCTGCCTCTGCCCAATCGGCGGCAAATGCCTATGCTAGCAGCGAGCAACCGCTGGCAAAGCAAAACGAGGCAACAGCCAAAGCGTCTCAGCCTGCTTCCCCGGCTACGCCAAACGCCGCTTCGCCATCGGCCAGCCATGAGCTTGCGCTAAATACGCAGGAACCCAAAACAGCAGCACCCCAGACGCAAGCGCCGCAAGCCGAGGGAGAGGCGTCCATAGCTTCCCGCAGCGTTCCGACAGGTTCAGAGGAACAAGGCGCAAACGCCAAGGCAGCCCTGGCAAAAGAGGCAAACGGAGCCGAGAACAACCTGGTCGCCGGGAAAAAAGCCAGAGCCGCCGCAGAAGACCAGCAAGCCTATGGGATTACTGCCATGGGCGAACCGGAAGCCAAACAAGCGAAACAAGCGGAAAGCAGTGACAGCGGCCTTGTAGGGCCGACGCTGGCTATGACAGCCAAGCAGCCGATCACGCTGTCGACCTTCTCGGACACGGATACAGCCGTCCAGGCATCGGATATGCCTGTTCCCGTGCTTGCGCAAAACGCGAACAGCTTTTCCTTGAGTACGATCTCTGTCCAGTACGAATCGGAGACGAGCCAAAAGGTCACGCGCCTCTCAGCGGATTACAAGCGCAACGACGACTGGATTCGCATCGAGGTAGTTCGCAATGCGAAAGGCAAACGCAGCCTGTCGATCCCCGGCACGTTCTCCGCTACCCAGCTCTTTGCCGTAAACGGCGAGCAGGCCATCGCCGTCTCGTTTGACAATCCGGACAAGAAAAGCTCTGTCGCCGAGCACGCCGTTCATTTCAACGCCCAGTCCAATAACCAGTCGCTCTACGTAGTAGTAACCGCCCACGGCATTTCCTTGGACGAATTGATCGAAACTTCCAAGCAGATGACCTGGAAGCCTTAGCCGCAACCGGAAGACGCGTTTCTGGCAGACACGACCTGTCGCATCAGGTGCGTGTCTTTTTTGTTGGCTCGCGCGCGGATTTTGCCCCCATGCGGCATCTAGAAATTCGCCTCGCCTCGCCCCGCCAGCAACGGCTGAATCGTGACGACTTTTTTTCGCAAAAAAATACGCCGTCTTTTGCCCTGCATCGCAAAAAGACGGCGTTTCTTCTTTATAAGCTAGTGAGTCTGGTTTTTCGCCTGGTTCCACTGCTTGATTTGCTCGATAATTTCCCGGATTTGATTGCGCGCAGCCTGGTGCTCCGGCTCGCTACCCCAATGCAGGATGAGCGGCGGCATCGCTTTTGCCATCGTGGTGTACAGGCACCATACTTTTACCATCTCGACGCGCTCCGGCGTCGCTTCACCCGTCAACAGCTCGGTAAACTTGTGCAGCAGTTCATCCAGTTCGGGCACCAGCGCTTCTTTTTTCTCACTCATGGATCATCCCCCGCTTTCCTTTCCTTTTTCATTTCTTGGAACATTGTATGCAAGATTTCTGCCCGGCAAAAGGGAGATTTTTCAGCCCATCGGTTTTGGTGTCAAGAACTGGAGCAGACCGTAGGCGACTGCTGCCGTAAGGATGACGCTCCAGATCACGATGCCAATCGACATCCACCACATCAGTTTGCCTGTCGGTGCGCCGAGCGAAATGCCGATCGCAGCCCCCAGCGGAGCGCCTGTCAACAGCGGAGAAGCCAATCCGAGGCCGATTACGCCGTACTTCTCCCAGATGCGGCCCATCCGGCTCTGGCGCCCTGCTTTTTTCTCCACGCGCTTCATCAGCCAGCTTCTGAGCGAACCGCCCAAATAGATGACAATCCCGGCGCTGGCAATCGCGCCAAGGGCACTGAATATCCCGGTAAGCAACGGAGGCAGTTGCAGCATGAAGCCAATCGGAATCGCTCCCCACAGTTCAAGCATACTCGTCAGTGCAACCGTCCCGCATTTCCATAACATGTCCATAATCTCACGCCAATCTCCTCTCGGTGCCATTCTTGGTCCTTCCATGAAATACGAATGAAACGGAAAAAGGTAGCGTTTTTTTCCAGATCAGGAAGTTACGTCTCTGCGGGTAAAGACGGTGTATGCTACAATCAGCGCCGCGACTGCCCAGATCGTCAGTACAGCCAACGAGAACGGCAGCGTCATTCCTTTGATCGGAGGCAGCGTGCCATTGAGGTAGTCGGTGAGCTGCAGGTTGACGACAAACAAGTATTTGGACGACTCCCACGACGAAGCCATCTGCGTCAGGATCGTCCCGCTGATGAGCGCCGCCATCATGATGCCCATGCCTGCGGCGGCGCTGCGAATGAGGACGGAGACCATGAACGTAACGGTTCCGACGACGATGCAAACAAACCAGCCGAGCCCATACTGCATGAGCAGAAATTGCCACTGCGGCAGCATGAACGCTCCCGACGTCACAAGCTCCCCGCCTGTCACCTCGAAGCCTGTGAGAATCGGCAAATCCCAGCCGGAATAGCCAAACACGACACCCGACAGCAAGTAGGCCAAGATGAGCGTCATCAGTACCGTAAGCGAGGTGAACAGCAACAGCGTGATGTACTTGCTGGTCAGCACCTTCCAGCGCCGCACGGGTCTGGTCAAAAGCAGCTTGATCGTCCCTTCGCTAAACTCGGCCGACACGATATCGACCGCCAGCACGACGATAATCATCGGCAAAAACATGGAGATCGCCTGATCCATGAAGCCGCGGGCAAATGTCGGGCCTCCGGGCGCCATCGGATTGATATTGTGGTCGAGGTAATACTGCTGCTGCTGAATCCGGATTTTGATAAAATCGCGCCATTCTTCCGGTAGACGGCTGGACGCGAGCCGGTTTTGCATGTCGACGATCTGCTGGGTCAAGAGCGGCCGCCAGTCCGTCGTGCCCATCCGCTCCTGAGCCGTCACGACCGAGCGGTACTGGGCGTATGTAAAAATCGGGATCAGAATGGCCAGGATGAGCACGACCACGAGAAAGCGGCGGCGGCGCAGCAATTTGACGGTTTCGTTTTGGACGAGGCCCAGCATGCTTTGATTCATTTCTCTCCCCCTCCCCCTGTCAGCGTCAGGAACAAGTCTTCCAGCGTCACGGTTTTCGTGGCAATCCCGATTACCGGGACTCCCGCCTGCACCAGCTTCTGGTTGACTTCGCCTACCCGCTCCATATCCATCCGCGTCTTCACGCTTTCCTCCCCGACCGCCAAAATATCCGTCACGGCGTTGTGCCCGCGCAATACATCCAGCGCTTTTGGCAGGTGGGCGTGCGGGATCGTCCATTCCACCTGGTCGGCAAACTGCTCCATCAACTCGCGCACTAGTCCGACCGAAATGACTTTTCCCTGGTTGATAATCGCCACCCGGTCGCACATCATCTCGATCTCGCTGAGCAGGTGGCTGGAAATGAAGACCGCAAGCCCCTCCTCCTCGGCCAGACGGCGAATGAACTGGCGCAGCTCGCGAATCCCTGCCGGGTCAAGCCCGTTTGTCGGTTCGTCGAGAATCAAGATTTTCGGCCGGTGCAGCAGCGCTTGCGCGATCCCCAGCCGCTGCCGCATCCCGAGCGAATACGTTTTGACTTTGTCGTCAATCGCCCGTTCCAGGTCGACGAAGCGGACGATTTCTTCGATCCGCTCCTGCGTAATCCCTCCGCTCATGCGGGCAAACTGCTCCAGGTTTTCCCTGCCTGTCAAAAATTTGTACAGCTCGGGATTTTCCACGATGCAGCCGACTTGCGCAATCGCCTCCGGGAAGTTCTCCGAGAGCGATATCCCGCCGATGCGGATATCTCCCCCGTCTGCTTTAGCCAGACCGACCAGCATGCGAATAGTCGTCGTCTTGCCCGCGCCGTTCGGCCCCAAAAAGCCAAACACTTCGCCAGCGAGCACGTCGAATGTAATATCGTGAATAATCTGCTTTTTGCCGATCGTTTTTTGCAATCGCGATACTGCGAGGACTGTGTCGCCCAAGGTGCGCCCTCCTGTCTTTGTTCCGCTTCCCGCAACTGACGGCAGCGATTCGTTTATGGTACACTGGCATAAGATGTCCCACCACATTATACCATGTCTACCCACTTCCCATCGAATAGGAGGATAGCCGATGCGCACATCCGGCAAACTTCTCTGGCGCACTACAGGGTTGTTGTCGCTTCTGTCCTTTTTATTGTTTGCCGCAGGCTTTGTCCTGGCGATGAACCCGCAGCAGTTGGCCCCGACCACGGGAGCGCCACCTGTGGAAACCGAGGAACCGCCTGCCCCTTTGCCAAAAGAAGGCGTCCACAAAGTCGTCGCGCTCGGAGACTCGCTCACCCGCGGCGCTGGCGATGCGAACGGCCAAGGCTATGTCGGCCTCGTCCGGCAAGCGCTGGAAAAAAAGGCGGGCCACCCGATTACGTTTACGAATCTCGCCATTAACGGGCAAGAGTCGTCCGACCTGCTCAAGCAAATGTCCGAAGCGCAAGTCAAAACGCTGCTCGCCGAGGCCGATCTGATCCTTTTCACCATCGGCGGCAACGACTTGTTCAGGCAAACGGGCGGGCTCTACACGATCGACAAAGAAAAAGTGGCCGCAGCCACGGACAGGCTTGCGACCAACTACGAGGAAATCATCCGGCAAATTCGCCAGTTGAACAGCAAAGCGACGATTGTTTACACGTCGTTGTACAACCCTTTTGGCAATACGGAAGCGGCTGTCGATACGGTGCAGCCCGTTCTGGACTGGAACAGCACGGCCTCCGCGATTGCCTCCCGCTATCCGCAGGTGTTCGTCGTGCCGACGTATGACATGTTCCTGCGCAAAGAGCAGGCGTATTTGTACACCGATCATTTTCACCCGAATGCAGAGGGCTATGCCCGCATCGCGGAGCGCATTTTGCAGGCGCTAGAGTGATTCTGCCCTGCTCTGATTGAGCGACTTGCCGTGGGTAGCGAAGTACACCCGTTGGCCCGCCCACTGGAATGCGCTGCTCACCATGGAAAACGCCGCTACGGTCAAGAACAGTGTCGTGCCGCCGTAAAGCCCGAGCAGCAGGCCGCCCATCCACGGGCCGATGAACTGTCCGAGGTTGCTGAAGCTTTTCGCGCCGTAATAGCTGCCGCGCATTCCTTCCGGGGCCATGCGGTCAATCAGGACGTCACCTGCGGTAAAGGTCAAGATTTCCCCAAACGTAAACAGCACCATCCCGATAATAAAGACGATCCAGGAGTTGGCGTAGGCAAAGCCGACGTCGCCCAGCGCATACATGACGTTTCCCACCACAATGGCGGTGAGAGGCGTCTTTTTTTCGGCCCATCGGGTCAGCGGCATCTGCATGAGCACGACCACGACAGCGTTGACGCTCATCAGGATGGCAAACAGTTCTGCGCCGGACGCAACGGTCATTTCCGTGAACTTGGCGAGGGTAGACGACATCTGCGAATAGCCGATCGCGCCCAGCACGCCTGCGACCATGTAGTAGCGAAACGCCTTGTCGTGCACGATCACGCTGAAGGCCCGCTCAAAGGTGACCGTCTCTTTCTTTTGCCCTTCAATTTGTTTGATCCCGAACTTGTTCAACAGCCCTTGCAAGCTGATGACGTACACGAGGTAAATGAGCGCGGTAATCAGAAACGGCAGGGCGACGGACGTCTTCGCCAGCACGGCGCCTGCGATCGGGCCAACTGCGACCCCGACGTTGATCGCGGTGTAGCGCAGGCCGAATACCCGGAAGCGTTTCTCAGGCGGCGTCACGTCTGCCATCAGCGCCTGCGACACCGGTTCGTAAAACGAGCGACAGAGCCCGCCTGCCATGTTGAGCAAAAGCAAAATCAGCGGGTTTTTGCTGAGCGCAAACCCGACGAATACGAGCGTCCAGACGTACAGCGCCCCCAGCATGACCCGTCTGCGGCCGATCCGGTCGGACAGCGTCCCGGCAATGAAGCCGCCAATCGTTCCGGCGAGCGGCCCGGCCCCGATGGTCAGGCCGATCATTGCCAGGTCCATATCGGTTTGGTTGGATAAGTATAAAAACAAAAACGGCATGCTCATCGAGCTGGCAGCCCTGACGAACACGGTCCCGACGACCAGCGACCAGACGATCGGGTGGTACTCTTGCATACGTGATTTGATCCAGCTCATTGTCTCTCTCCCCGCAACTGTTCTGCTTCGTCCTGCCTACCAGAACAGATGCTCTGTGATGTTCCTATTGTAGTGAGCCGTCTATCGTTCGTCAATGAGCATTCGAAATTTTTGGATTATGAAAAATTTCTATGAGGCTTATCGAAATTTCGATAGCTTGAAAAATGTTTGGCGTGGCTGGAGTATCTTTTTCCCGCCTGCAAGCAAAAAAACCGGGAGCATCCCGGTTTTACTCTACAATCTTTCTATAATCAATAAGTTCTCCCTTGTCGTTCCACTTCACGGCCCGGTAGACATTATCGTGGTAAAAGGTGAACCACGCCTCTTGGCGGATGCCGCCGTGAATCCATTCTTCCTTGGCGAAGATCGAGGTCATCGGGTAGTCGTCGTAAGCCATGACCCACAGCGGATTTTGGTGGGCGTGCGTCGGCATGATATCGGCGAGGTGCAACAACAGGTGGCCTTGGCTTTCCATGCGGACGATGGCATGTCCCTGGCTGTGGCCGCCTGTGTGGTGCAGGGTAATGCCGGGAACGACCTCGAAAGTGGCGCCGTACGTCTGCACCTGCGACTCGATGGGACGCCAGTTGTCCTCCCAGTATGTATTGCGCGAACGGATGTTGGGCTCTCGCATCTCGGCCCACTCCTGCTCCTGTACGTAGATCACTGCGTTCGGAAACGTGGAAAAAAGCTGGCCGTCCCGCACCGAGACGAGGCCATTCGCATGATCGTAGTGCATGTGCGTCATGATGACGATGTCGATGTCAGCAGGCGTCAAGCCTTTTGCCGCCAGCCCTTCCTGGACTTGCGATTCTTCCACCAGCCCAAAGTTGCGCTTCTGCTTCTCCGTCAGTCGGTCTTTGCCGATACCGGACTCGATCAGGATGCGTTTTCCGAAAGCTTGTACCAAAATCGGGTCCGCTCGCAGCGGAATCTGGTTCAAATCGTTCGGAGGGTAGCGTTTGCTCCAGAGCGGCTTGGGAACCACCCCAAACATCGCGCCTCCATCGAGCTGTGTCAGACCGCCTTTGAGCCATGCCAATTGCAGCTCGCCTACTTGCCATTCGTTACCTGCCAATTCATCCAGCCTCCTCGCCTGCATTTTCTGTAAAGAAAAAAAGCGAAAAGCACCCCGCCAAGGGTGCCTTACTGCTTCTCTGCCACACTCACGGTTCTGGTCGCAGGGGCGATTTCCAGCAGGAGCTCGCTCGATACGGCCTGAACGGTAACATCCGAGTCGGAACGTCTATGATGAAGCACGAGTTGAGCAACCTTTTCATTTTCGCGGTACATACTGATTAATGTCTGAAGTGGGTTTGCACTACCACCTGCAATCATCTTAAACCCCGGGGCAATCGTAAACGTCCATCCCTCCACCTCTACTACCTGCGCAGTGGAGTACAGGAAGTAACGCTTTCCTAAAAGAATGCTATTGTGGTTCATCAAGGCGAAAGCCCCCAATCACATGAATTTAAACAGTATGCCTTCATTGTGCAAGAATTTAAGTATGTTGAAAAGCGATTCGACAAAAGTTCCGAAAAGACGACATCTTTTTCTCATCATACACGATCCAGCCTATTTTCGGAATAGAAAATCTTTTGCGAACATCAAATCGCTCTGCCAACCTGTGCCCCTTCCAGGATCGCCCGCTTGGCGTCCAGCTCTCCCGCCTCTTTTGCCCCGCCGATCAGATGAACCGGGAGGCGGTTCGTCAGTGCGTGATACAGCGATTGGTTCGGCGTAGCGCCAGCCGCGATAATCACCGTATCGGCAGGCACGAGCTGCTCTTCGTCGTTTACGCTGATGTACACCCCTTCCGGAGCGATTCGCTTGTACTCGATTTGGGTCAGCATCTCCACGCCTCTTTGCTTTAATTGCGCCAATGTCGCCCAGCGGGTCGTTTTGCCCAAGCCGCTGCCGACATGCTTGCCTCTGCGCAGCATGAACACTTTTCGCTTGCTCGCTTGCAACCTGTGAATCGTCTGTTCGTCCACGATCCGGTAGGAGAGCAAATACTCCGCCGTTTGCGCGGAAATGACTTCATTGTGGACGAGCAAATGCGACAAGTCACAGGCGATTCCCCCTGCTCCCACAATCGCCACCTTGTTTCCGACCTTCGCCTTTTGCTCGAACACTTCGTTGTACATGACGACATGCCCAAGCTCCCGGCCAGGAATCTCCGGCACACGCGGGACGACTCCCGTGGCGATGACAACTTCCGCAAAGCCTTCCGCCACCAGCGCATCCGCCTCTGCTTCCGTCCCCAGCCTGATCTCTACGCCCAGCCGCGCAAGCTGCGTGCGATAGTAGCGCAGCGTTTCGTTGAATTCCGCTTTGCCCGGCACTTGCCGCGCGTAGTTGAGCTGGCCGCCAATCCGCGTTTGTTTTTCGAACAGGACGACCTCGTGCCCGCGCTCTGCCAGCACGCGCGCCGCCTCCAAGCCCGCGGGACCCGCGCCCACGACCGCCACCTTTTTCCGAACTCCCGCCGGAACAATCGCCCATTCCGCCTCTCTGCCGACCTGCGGATTGACCAGACAGGAAGCCACTTTGCCGTCAAAAATATGGTCGAGGCAAGCCTGGTTGCAGGCAATGCACGTGTTGACCTCGTCATACCGTCCTTCCACGCTCTTCGCCACGATTTGCGGGTCTGCCAAAAAAGGCCGGGCCATGGAGACGAGATCGCAATGCCCTTCCCGCAAAATTTCTTCGGCATGGCGCACATCGTTAATCCGGTTGCTGGCGATCACCGGGATGCTGACAGCCTGCTTGACCTGCCGGGCGACCCACACGTACGCTCCGCGCGGGACCATCATCGAAATCGTCGGTACTTTCGACTCGTGCCAGCCGATTCCGATGTTGAGCGCATTCACGCCTGCGTCCTCCAGCATGCGGGCGAATTGCAACGTCTCCTCCATGCTCGTGCTGTCCGGAATCAGATCGAGCCCGGACATCCGAAACACGACAGGAAAATCAGGCCCAACCGCCTCGCGCACCCGCTTCGCCACTTCGATGCCAAACCGCGCCCGGCGCAAAAAGTCTCCCCCCCAGTCATCCTGGCGATGGTTGGTGACTGGAGAGAGGAACTGGTTGATGAGATAGCCTTCCGAGCCCATGATCTCCACCGCGTCAAATCCGGCCTTTTGCGCGCGGACCGCTCCGGCGGCAAAGGCAGCAATCGTCAGTTCGATCTCCGACGCATCCAGCTCCCGCGGCTTCCAGCGATTGATCGGGGCTTGCAACGGCGACGGCGCTACCGGATCAAGCCCGGTTGCCTCCTTGTACGCATAGCGGCCTGCGTGAAAAAGCTGCAAGGCAATTTTGCCGTTGGCCTGGTGAACTTTTTCCGTAATCACCCTCAGTTGCTCGATGTGCTCATCCAAGTACACGTTGCAGTACACTTCGCCCATGCCGCCCTCTGGCAGCACAGCAGCGCCTCCCGTCACGATCAGCCCGGCTCCCCCTCTGGCCCGCTCCGCGTAAAACTCGGCGAGCCGTGCCACACCGTCCGGCAGTCGTTCAAAACCGACGTGCATCGACCCCATGATGATTCGGTTCGGCAGTGTCATCGCCCCAATTTGGACAGGTTCCTGTACGTTTGCAAGCTTCAAAATATGCCCCTCCCTCAATACGAATGAATACTCATTCATTTTCTATTGTATTCGATTCTGCACACCAGCTCGCAAATCCTGCCCGTTCTGCTGGCAAAACCAAACAAAACTCACCGTGCGGGGGAAGAACATCCAAAAAGGCCCAGGAGCACTTCTCCTGAGCCTGTGTGTCGCAGCCTGTGTGTCGCAGCCTGCCTGTCTGCCTACCCGAGCTTGACCAACTCGCCCAAATCTGCCGCGAACCTTTCCAATGTCTCGTTCAAGTCTGCTTCTTCCGCTGCGCTCTGCGGCGTCTGGACGACAAAGTGATAGTCCACCTGCACGCTCGTCTCGGCGAGCTTGCCTGGCTCTATGTAACGGCGCTTTTCCGACAGCGAGCACTCCGCCACCCGGCTTCTGGCCTGCGCCCACAACGCCTGGATCTGTTCTGCCGCCAGCTCGTACGGATACGCGATCTCGACCTCTACCTCGCAGCTTTTTTCATCTTCCAGCAAAAACAGATGAATGGTAGCTACAGGCTGTTCTTCTTCAAAGGTGCCCGCGAAGGAAATCATCACTTCACGCATTTCCTCGTCTTCGAGCAAAGAGCGGTCCGAGCGCAAGACGATATCCGTAATCATTCCTCGCGCAGACAGCAGTTGATTTAGTTTTTCGACCAATAATTGCAGCACGTAAATGGTTCCTCCTGTTAGTTGCGTTATTCCTTATCCAGCTAGAAGTATAGCACGATTGCCCCGGACACGAAAAACCCCTTCACTCAGGAAGGGGTCGGTGTATTGTTCATATTTTTTTGGTTCATAAATTCAGAGAGCCACGCGCGTCTTACTTCCTTGTTCGGGCAATAGCCTAAAATGTAGCTTTCCCCGCGCATATATTTTTCCTTAATCCACTCTTTGTGCTTGCGGAAAAAGGCGTGTTGGAAATCGATCGGCATCTGCTGATATTCTTCCAGCGCTGAGGGGTTCTGGAGGAAAAAATCTTCGTCGTACACAAGCTCTTCATTTTGTTGGCGGCTGATGAGGTACACAAAGGCAATCACCAGAAACAGGTTCACCAAGAAAATCGTCATCCAAATCCCTCCAGTCAGGTCCTTAATTATCTGATTAATCTGTCTTATCAGCATATTATTATTGTACCACGAAATTGGTGTTTTCTAAACCTTTCGTTTCATTTTTCGTAAAAAAAAATCTATTGAAAATAGAAATGCTTGGCTATGTCGAAAAAAAAGCACCCGCTCTTCCGAAAGAAAGAAGCGAGTGCCTGTTTGGCGTACTTATGATTTGCTTGTCGGGCTGCCTTGCGTCGCTCCGCTGTCCTGCCCGGTGACAGGAGGGGAAACGATGTCTGGCGGCGGCGCCGGTGTTCCGGTATTGCCTGCTGGTGCGGAAGGCGGCTGGGTCGCATTCCTATTCGAAGCTGGCGTCTGCGCGTCAGGCACAGTGGTCTGGCCTTGAGGCTGCTCGGGACTGACTACATCCGGGGGAGGAGCGGCGCCCTCTTCCGCAAGCTCCTGTCCTTCCGCTACTTCGATCGGCTCCGTCTGCTTTTTCGGCTCCTCTGTCGCTTTCGGCTTGGAAGTCGCCGGAGCCGCTGATTCTGTCGTTCTATTTTTGGTCGACTTGCTGCTGCTGGAGGCAACCGATGATTCACCCGCTCCGAGGATCGGGGAGTTGTTCAACTGTGCGACTACTTTGCCGGACAGGCCCATCTCCGCCTGCAAGGAGCTGCGGATCAGCTCCAGCTTTTCTTTTTCCAGGAACGTATATCCGCCCTGCCAGTACGCTCCGTTGTCGAGCGTGGTCAAGGTAGAAGCGTTGAAGCCTTTGAAATCATAGGCCAACCCTTTGATCTGCTCTTTGGACAGGTCGGTATGGATGTGCTTCGCGCCTACTTCCATGATGTTAAAAATTTTGGTCAAGCCGTCCAGGGAACCGACTTTGTCGACAACGGCGCGGATCACTTCCTGCTGGCGGCGGTTGCGATCGAAGTCGCTAGAGTAGTATTTCGTTCCGCGATTGTCGTGGCGGTGGCGCACGTAGCCAAGTGCCTGCTCGCCGTTCAGCGTCTGGAGTCCCGGATTCAGATTGATGTGCGTGTCGTCGGTCGGATCGTCGTACACGAGCTTGCGGTCGACGTTGACCTCGACTCCGCCCAGCTCGTCGATTACCGCCTTGAAGCCGTCAAAGTCGACAGCGACGTAATGCTCAATCGGAATCCCCAAAATTTCGTTCAACGTTTTCTTCGTCAAGGAAATGCCGTCTTCGGTCGGCGTCTGGTTGTTGCGCTCTGCCTGTCTCCGCTCTGCCTCGCCGTTGGCGTAAACCGAGTTGATCTTGTGGTAGTCGCGATATCCCGGAATTTTCACCCGTGTATCGCGCGGGATGGATACCATCGTCACTTTTTTCGTCTGTGGATTGGCGACCGCGACGATCATGACGTCCGTGTTCATCGAGCCTGTCTCGGGACGCGAGTCGGAGCCGAGCAAGATGAAGGACATCGGCTTGTCGGCGTGGTAAACCGGGTCCGCATTTTTCGAAGCTTCCGAAGCAAAACCATTTTCTACCGGCTTTGTTACTACATCCAGAGTGTCTTCAATTTTCCAATAAATTGCTCCGGCAACTCCGCCTACCAACAACAGGACCGTCAATGTGAAAATCATCAGGAACCTGCGCAGCTTGCGGCTGCGGGTCGGCTGTTTTTTCTTGCGTGGAGCAGAAGCGCGTGTTTTTACAACAGTTTCTGGCATATGTATCAATCTCCTTGTTTGCGCACGCTTTTTGACAAAAGAAAAGGGAGGCACAATTGTGAACAGTGCCACTCAACCAGATGCACTAATATTTTCTTCTGTTGGTAATCATCTGATTCAGATATTGTATCACAGGATTGTCTTCATTTGTAGAAAAATGTTCCTTACAAGAGAAACTCCCCCACCGTTTTTGTCGATGGGGGAGGCTTTTTGTTTGTTATTGCAAGCCTTTTGGCGCCTGGCTAAAACCTTGTACGGGACCCTCCGGCTGCTTTTGCTTGGAGCGGTGAGAATCGCCGCCTTGGCGCACGTGACTTTCCTGCTTGCCGTTTACGTCGTTCGATTTCTTTTCCATGTACACTCCTCCTCGCTGCTGATACGCAAGTAGTGTACGTCATCTTATGTATTCTCATTCCCGCTCGAAAATCTGCATTTCTTTACCGGCAAAAAACTCTTTTCGCTGCAAAAGCGCGCGCAGGTCGTAATCGCCCGTTTTGTGCTGGCTCAACTCGGCGAGCGCCATTCCGTAAGCCGCTTGCTCTCGGAGCAGGGGCGTCATCCGCTGCGCGTAAATAATCCCCGCGGCAAATGCATCACACGCCGCTTCGCGGATCGGCGTAGGAGGAGCCGCTACCCAGATGGACTCTTCCTGGCGGCACAGATACAGGCCAGCCTCGCCGCAGTTCACCATAAGCTGATGGAGTCCCTGCTCGAGCAGCCGCTTTGCACACGCTTCCACGTCGCTAAAGGAGTGAAGCGATTGGCCGCACAGCACCTCGACCTCGTCAATGCTCGCAATCAGCACGCGGACTCCCGGCAAAAACGGCCGCCATTTTTCCGCCTTTTTCACAGAGACGGGATCGACCACCACGATTTTTCCCAATCGGTTTGCTTCGTCTACAAAAACGCGCATGACAGCAACAGGCAGGTTCGCATCCATAAACAGCCCCGCTGCATGCGGCAGGCGCTCCAGGGCATGCTGAACCAGCTCGTCTGTCCACGCTTCATTGACTTCCATATCGGCCACGGCTGTGTACAGCTCGCCATCGAGGTCGCGAATCGCCAAATACCGTCCTGTCGATTTGCCGGCGATTCGCACCATTCCATGCGTCGCTACTCCGCTTTTGGCCGTCACTTGTCTCAACCATTCTCCGTCAGCGTCTTCCCCTACGAGAGCGAAGAGCTGCACTTCTTCCCCCAACCACCCCAGATTTTCCGCCACATTTCGAGCTACTCCGCCTGCCACTTGCTGAACATGCCCTGGATTGCTCGTCCCAGGCAGCAATCTGGCAGAAGTGACTCCTTGCACGTCCACGTTGGCTCCACCCACGCATAGCCAGTATTCGGTCATCCCTTTCAGCACTTTGGCACTCCTCCCAGCCTTTTGCTCATGGTCTAGTCCATCTTCTTTCCCATCTTTTTCGACAACGCTCTGGCATTTACCTACCGGGTTGAAAACTTCCTCGCCAGAAAGCCGTTATGTCTTGCCGCCATATGCCGTCCAGACAGTAATGACGCCTCCCTCTATTCCGTGCTACAGTGAGAAAAAGTGCGTGGGCGAACAGAGGGTACATGGTTAATTGCGCTGTTTTTTTACACTACAACTAAATGGAGATGAACTGACATGAGTGCCACATCTACGCCGCTCCAGGCATCCGGCGGGGGGAAAGCGGCACCTACCGTCTACCGCATGCTGTTTGCCATCAGCCTCGTTCATTTGCTGAACGACAGCCTGCAAGCGGTCATTCCCGCCCTGCTTCCGATCGTGGAAAAAAATCTTGCGTTGACCTTCACGCAGGTAGGGGTCATCCTGTTGGTCATGAACTTGACTTCCTCCGTCCTGCAGCCGGTAGTCGGCTACTATTCCGATCGCAAATCGCAACCGTTTTTGCCGCCGCTCGCCTTGCTCGTCTCGGGGATCGGGATGCTCGCGCTCGCGTTTGCGGGCAGTTACTACCTCGTGCTCGTCGCCGTTGCCTGCGTCGGAATCGGCTCGGCCGTCTTCCACCCGGAGGCGTCCCGCTTCGCCCATCAGGCGTCTGGCCCTCGCCGCGGCCTGGGGCAATCGATCTTCCAGGTAGGGGGAAACGCCGGGCAAGCGCTGGCACCGCTGATGACCATTCTCGTGTTCGCCAATCTCGGCCAGCCTGGCGCAGCCTGGTTTTTGCTGCCAGCCGTATTGGCAAGCTGCGTCCTGCTCTACGTGGCGCTCTGGTATCGCGGCCAGCAACGAATGAAGAAAACGGCTGCCGCCGTCGTCGCGTACACGAATCGCAAGCAGCGGCTGATCGCCCTCTGGCTGCTGATTCTGATCGTCAGCGTCCGCTCGTGGATGAACGCAGGCTATCAGAGCTTTTACCAGTTTTACTTGATGTACATCAAGCACATGGACTATTCCAGCGCCCAACTCGTCGTGTTCGGCTTCCTGTTCGCCGGAGCCGTCGGGACCTTCTTCGGCGGCCCGCTCTCGGATCGGTTCGGAAAACGCAATCTGCTGATTCTCTCGACGCTCGGATCGCTGCCGTTCACCTTGTTGACACCATACGTCTCCGGGTTCTGGGCCTTTCCGCTCTTGGTCGTAAGCGGCTTTATCATGCTTTCCAGCTTTTCGGTCACAGTCGTCTACGCCCAGGAGCTTCTGCCGGGCAAAATCGGCACCGTATCCGGCCTGATTATCGGCCTGGCATTCGGGATGGGCGGCATGGGCGCGCTCGTGTTCGGCTATTTGGCAGACATCTTCGGCCTTGGCTTCGTCATCACGCTCTGCTCCGCGTTGCCGTTGATCGGCTTCGTCGGACTTTTGCTGCCAAAAGACAAGACGCTGCGAGAATGGGCACGGTAAGCGTGTCCTGGCATCAGGAAGGAAAGAAAAAACCCGAGGAGCCTTTTCCTCGGGTTTTGTTTGTTTGTCGATCAAGCTGTTGGTTAGACCAACACGCCAGTCCGCACTCCCAGCAGTTGGGCAATGACGGGCGGGTACAGCTCAGGCGTGCCATACAGGCGCCAGAGGCCGTCCTCGCCTTTGCCGACCAGACCGGAGACGATCCAGTCAGATGTCAGCACGTCTTTCACATCTGCCGCTACAGCCAGCGTCATTTTCTCGCCGTCAGGGCGTTTGACTACCAAACCGTCGGCGTCGGCGCCAAGCACGACCAGCGCTTCTTCTGCGACATCCTTCGGCACAGTCGCCTGGCCGTACAGATTCTGGTTCGCTGCTTTTTCCAGCAGACCGCGCATGCGGTAGGCTTCCGGCAAGCTTTCTTTCAACTCGGCAAACAAGGACTGCATGTTCGCATGCAAGCTTGTCTTGCTGTGCTTGTCCAGCCATTTGAAGAAAGCGGTCATGACCGACAACAGGTTCGTTGCCAACGTCTTCGTCACGGCATCCGCGCGTGTGTAAATATCGTGCACGAGGAAGTAAGCCAGATCTTCCTTGCGCAGTTGTTCCCATGTAAACGAAGGACCGAACGCGCCTCTTACAAAAGAGCGGAAGTTGTTCATAACCTCGTCGTACTTTTTGACAGTTGCTTCCGACTTGCCGTCCGTCATCTCCTGAACGAAGCGGTTGATGTCGGCGAGCCTGTCCGGGTGGACCGTGTACACGCTCTCCGGCAAGCCTTCGATCAGCGGGCGGGTGAGCAGGTTGTTCACGTGCAGGCTGTCGTTTTGAAGCGACAGACGCGGGCGCAACATATCCATCCGAATGTAGCGCGCAAGGCCTTGTCCTACTTTATGGTCTTGCTCCAACTGCTCCAGCAGGCTCTCCAGCTTGGCGTGCAGCTCTTTGCTGTCGGTTGCCGCAACCAGGACAGGGGCCAGCTCTTCCAACGCTTCGTGTGGCGTCACCAGCCATTTTTCCGCAAAATACGTTTGCACGGCCCACTGCAAAACCTTCGGCGGCAGCGTAGGCTGGCTGGTAATAAACAAGGTGCCTTTGGACAGCTTGGAGCCGGTCGAGGTCAGGACGCGAATCTCTTCCTCCTGCTCGTAGGCAAGCAGCAACAGCAACTGCGCTACTTCCTCCAGATCCGGTGCGTATCCTTCCAGATACAGCTTGTCATCCTCAAGCAGCACCTCTGCCTGCACTTCATACAGCTCCAGGAGCGCATCCTTCAAAGCCGGGAACAGGTGCTCTTCCTTGCGCGTGGCATACACCCACACTTCTTTTGTACCGTCGGACTTTTTCAGTTCGAAAGCAGGGTTTGCCTCAATCGCCTTGAGCAGTTGCTCGCGATTTTGCAACGGATACGTGCGACGGAGCAAGGAGCTTTGGCCCGCTCCTGCCTGTCCGTTGTCCGTTCCGCCAAACTGGACAATAAAACGGTACAGCGCCGTGGTGTACACCCGTTTGCTCGTGTCGGCCGCCGCTTCTTCGACTTCCGGATGCTCCTTCAGCCATTCCAGCAAGCTGTCCTTGACGTGCGGCTGCAAAATGATGCTGCCGGAAAACAGCATGTTGCGCAGCCCCAGGTTCAAGAGACGTCCCACGATGATTTGCCCAGGCATGACGCTCAGGCTGTTGGATCGCAGGATGTAATGCTTCTCCAGCGTGAGCGGCTGTTGAACGGTCATGACATCCCGCTCAACCTCCATGATTTCGTACACATTCAGATGCAAGTCGGCAAAAGCACGGCGAAGATCAGGCTCCATCCGGCGACCGTGCTGCTTGATGTAGTTCTCAAGCAACGTGCTTCCGCCTGTTCTTACATCCAGGACACACCAGTTGAAGAAATGCGCGGCCCACTCTGGACGCGTGACCTCTTCTTCGGTCAGGCCGACTTCTGCCGCAAACCGGCTGCGCGCTTCCTGAATCGTCTCGCTGGTCACATTGCCGCCAACGAAATGATTCAGGCGCTCCACCCAGCCCGCGTATTCCTTCTGCAATTTTTGCTCGTGACGGCTGCGCAGCTCCGCAATCGGAGTGACTACCCCACAGCATTTCTTGTATTTTTTTCCGCTCCCGCAAGGGCACAGTTCGTTTCTTCCTACTGACATAGAGGGTTTGGATCTCCTTTCCATCCCACGCGGCATGCGCGGGGAATCCTGCACAATCCCCCTATTTTACCGCATTTTCCATCATGTGTTCAAGTGTTCTCGTTTTGGTTCATGAGCGATTCCCACATCACTTTTGCCTTCCCATTGGCTGATAAACAGCTCCAGGCGGTTCATCAACCGGACGATGCGCTGCTTCTCGCTCATGCATGCAGAAATAGCAGAGAGCTGGTTGGCGGCAAAAAGTTCCACCACTTCCTGCTCCATGTCTTGAAGGCGAATCCGATAACTCGCGATGACGTCGCGCAGCAAATCAAATCGCTGTTCCAACCGGATCGTGGCCTCAAGCTTACTCATTGTTGCTCACTGGTCGCCAGTACTTGCTGAATGCCAAGCACGATCTGCTCATGCTTATGTTTCTCTTTCATCAGCACTTCTATAGCTTGCATATTGCTTTGTTGAAAATGGGCGACAACCTCCTGGGACATCTCCTGGTTGCGGCCTTCCAGGCGGCTGATCGCCTGTTGCAGCAATTGTTGTACTTCCTCCAGCACTCGCGTGTTCGTAGCGTTTGTCATGTTCGTTTCCTCCTTAGTAAAAATTGGTTCCTGCTGTTCGGTTGCCTGCTGCAAAAGATTCACTGATTCGGGGGCAACTTCCTCTGTTTCATTCTCGATGATGGCTATCGATTCAGAAGAGTCTGCCGCTGCGATTTCTTCCGCAGCCAGCTCCTCATCGGTCACATCACTGCGCGCAATGATATACAGCGTATCTCCCTCAATCCGGAAACGGTCGTCCAGCATGGGCAGAAAAGCAGCATCTGCCGCTATCCTCACTTCTTGCTCCAAAAAATGAACAAGCGAGCGGGCAGCTACTTGCGTGATACCATTGTCCCGGCAAAAATCGTACACCTGGTCATTCGCTTGTGTCCACTCTGCCAAAAACCATCTGTCGTCACCTTGGTACTGCACAAAGCGAGGGTCGCGTTCCAGTTGCAACATGCGAAGGATCTGGTTCCAGCCAAACTGCGTCTGACGGCGCAGCTCTGCGACGATCTGCTCCAGCTTTTTCGGCGCTTGCGTGTCGCGCAAAAAGCGATACGCCAGGTCGTACACCTGATGAGGCTGGTAGGTGATCTCCACAATCGCCTCCGAGCTGGCAACCCGCACTGGCGACTGCTCCATCTTCAACACTTTATCAAGTAGTGTCGAACTGTCCAGATCCATCAAAGCAGTCAGCTCATTCGCTTCCATCCGGGAACAAATCTCCGTACGTGGGAGGGAGCGCTCACCGGACCGGAATACCTTCTTGACAATACTTGGTAGGGTATAGGTTGGCCGTTTCATGCACTTTCTCCTTCTCGTGATCGGCATTTTTGCCAAATCAAATGGGAATCAAGAAGTTATTCTACAAAAAGAAAAAAAATCCTACCAGCCGTGAAGTGTTTGTCTATTTTGAAAAGAAAAGCTGCAAGCCCGGCCATTTGCGAAGGAATAAGCCCGCATAGAAGAACCCGGCACGCTCTGTCGCGATGCCGGGCCACTGCCTGTCTAGTATGATGCTGTCCACTCGATCCAACTGTCCACGACTTCGCCTGTAGCCGCGTCCACCTGCATCGCTTCCGTATCGGCCGTTGGCAAATAGACGAGCTGCGGAGTGGTCGCAGTCTGTCCCCCCACCTTCGGGTAGTCGTACGCCAGGCGCAGGACCATGCTTTGCACAAAAGCTTGCTTCGCTTTTTCCTCGCCGATGACGCCCGACTGATCGATGGTCGCAGGCATGGCTGGGATTTCGTTCACCTTTGCTGCCACGACCGTTCCCTTTTTCGCGTCCACCTCGACCGTGAACAGCGGCGTTTTGGCCGGGATGTCATTGCTGTGCGGGAAGAAGGCGTAGCTGTAGATCGGCCGGACGAGATTTTGGTCTGCCCAGCCAGGCAAATTGTCAAGCTGGCTGGTTTTTCGCACCACGAAGGACTGTTCCTTGGTCAGCAAATGCTTCTCGGCAAATTCGAGCGCCAGCGCCTTCGCCTCTTCGGCTTGCAACGGCTTTTCCAGCTCTTTCTCTGCCGATCCGTCGAGCCTGAACTCGATGAGCGACTTCGTTTTGCGGTCGACCAGAACAGAGGCGCTCTGGTACATTCTCGCGTTCCACTCGTACAGATCGGTATCCCGCTTTTTCGCTTTCTCCGATGGCGCCTGGAACGTCAGCGTATTCACGCGCAGCTTGAACGTCGCCTCCAGCCACTGCTCCATTTTTTTGCGGTCGCCCCAGATGCTGTTGTCAGCCGAGCCTTTCAGCTTGAGAACCTCGCTCTCTTTGCTGTACACAGCAGGGACGACTTCTCCGGTCACGGCGTCAATTACCGGCAGCTCTGTCGGCTCGTACACCAGCTTGCCCGCGGCCGCGTCGTACACGAGTTGCATGCGAAGCTGGTTTTCCCACTCGCGTTTCGCTTTCTCCAGCGGAATCGCTTTTTTCGGGTCAGCCACCTCCGACGCCAGCGGCAGCTTGATTTTTTCCTGATGAAACTGGACAATTTGCCCGGACGCGTCTATGAACGCGCGGCCCATTTCTTTTTTCACCCAGACATCGTTGAGCAACGGGTAAAACGACACGACGGCCAACTGGTCGAGCTGCGACCTCCGATCCGTCGAGAGCATCGGTTGGGCAGCGATGACGTGGCTGACAGGCACCTGCTCGCGGATAAAATCGCTCAGCTTTTGATAGCTTTGTTTTTTGTCCCATTTTTTCGACTTGTCCCGATCTGCGCCTTTCAGCTCCAGGGACGTAATGTTGCCGTCAGCATCGACGACCAGTTCCAAAGATACCCCTGCCGTAATGACGTTTTTCCTGTCGGACAGAGAAATGATCGTCTCGGATTTGCTGCCTGTGCCGATCGAATCGACATGCAGCTCCGACAGCGCTGGCACGTAATCGTCCCGCAGCTCGACCAATAGCTTGCGCATGTCGTCTGGCAACGGAATGATGTCGAGATCAGATTTGCCGTCGTAGGCGTAAACGTGAGCCGGCGCAAACGGAACTCCCGGCGCGGCCAGTACGCTGGCTGCCAGCAAAAGCACAGCCATTTTGCTCCTTTTTTTCACAGATTCTCCTCCTTTGCAAAGCCAATCATCTAGTAAGACGCCCTTGCAAGGAAAAGGTTTCAGAAAACTTGCGCCGCCAAAGCTCCCGGAAAAATCCCTGTCCGTCCGGCGGCAAGTAAAAAGGCCAACTGTCTGATTCGCGCAGTTGGCCTTTGTCCTCGTCTCGTTTCTCTAGCAAGGCTGCGGATACGTTAATAGCCCCGCCAAACTTTTCGTCTGAGCGCTCCGGCGTACGCCCATTCTTCGTCTTCGCTCATGTCGGCAAGCGTCTGTCCGAGCGCATTCATTTTACTGTCAATCTGGTCGAGGTAGTGGAACAGGACCGCAGTCGGCGTCTTGCCGGATACTGCGCTTCCCCAGCCGTTTTCCACTTCCCCGTGGTGGCTCAGGATGCAATGCTTGAGATGCAGCACTTCGGCATCCCCCAGCGGAATGTCGAGCTTGCGGCAAATGCCGCTCACCATCTCTACGCCCATAACCAGATGGCCGATCAGTTGGCCTGGCGTGGTGTAATCCGGGGCGATCGGGTCAGACAGCTCGTACAGCTTGCCGATATCGTGCAGGATGCAGGTCGCGTACAAGACGTCCCTGTCGACCTGCGGATAGAGCGGCAGCAAGCTTTGCGCCGCTGTCAGCAACGAGACGATATGCTCCAAAAGCCCGTGATAGTAGTTGTGGTGCATCCGCACCCCTGCCGGGTAATGGCGGAGCCGGTCCCTGATCTCCTCCGTGGCGAGCGCCTCCCGGATGATCGCCTTGAGCGTGTTGCTCTTCAAGCTGTCCACTGTCGCTTCCAGCTTCGCCCACAGCTCGTCCACCGGAACAGGCGACACAGGGATGAGCGACTCCATCGCGACTTCGTCTGATGCCGCTGCCGGGCGGATGCGCTGGATCACCAGTTGCTTTTTCCCCCGGTACAACTGGACGGTGGCATCAATTTTTACGACCGATTTGACGGCGATCCACTCTTTCATTTCCGGGCTGACGTCCCACAACTTCGCCATGATCGTCCCGGAGCGATCTCCCAGCTCCAGATTCAAATACTCGCTCTGGTTGCTTGCGACCCCGGCTTCCTTGTTCTTCACCAGGCAAAAAGCGACAACACGCTCTCCCTCTTGATAATCAAGCAAATATTTTGTCATCTGTGTCCCATCCTGTTTATTTTTTTCGGAACAAAGTTTCTTCCAGCTTTTTCACGATTTTTTTGCCGACGAGGTCATCCGCCGACTTCACGACCTTGGTAATGACGGCGAGCAAGTCATCTTTGCCGTTCCAATGCTCGCGAACGATTTTTTCGTCCACGTCCACCAAAATCCGGCGCAGGGCGTAGACGGCCAAAATGACGTCGTCCAGCAGGCCAAAGCCTCCCACAAGCGCCTCCGGAATAAAGTCGATCGGCGTAATGAAGTACGCAACAGCCACTCCGGCAACCGCCTTGGACTGGACGCCGACGCGCTTGTCGAGCAGCAGGCGCGCAAGCAGCACGAACAGGTCGGGCGCGAGCAAAATATAGCTGGCGACCGTGTCGTTTACGCCCTTGTCTTTAATAAATGCCTCGATCTTGGCTCGCAGTTTATCGTAAAAGCGCTGGTGCACCTCCGGCAATTCGATCGGAACGAGCTGCTCCGGCTGGCGCACTGCCGGAAGCTGGCTTGCCTGCTGGTTTTCCTGCCGATTCTCTTCACTCATTGCATTCCCCTCCGTTTTTGCTTTTTCAAACTCGCCTGATGCCGAAAGTACGACCAGGCCGCAATGATTGCGAACACCGCGATAAAGAAGATCGCCAAATTGCGCGAGATGAGATTGAACAGCTCGTCCCAGCGCTCTCCCAATTGCCAGCCCAAGGTGACGAACAGCAGGCTCCAAAACAGTCCGCCCGCATACGTGTACAGCAGGAAGGTCGGAAATGGCAGTCTTGTAATCCCTGCAAAGTAGGCGGTAAACTGGCGCACGCCCGGAATAAAGTAGCCGAGCGGCAGCGCCCATTTTCCTACGCGGTTGAACCATTCTTCCGTTTTTTTATAGACGGTGTAGCCCATTCCGAGCCGTTTTCCGTAGCGCTCCAGAAAAGGGAAGCCCAATGTCCGGCCGATCCAGTAAGCCGTCGTCATCGCCGTTACAGAGCCCAAGAAGCAGACCAGAAAAGTAGGCCAGTATGCGAGTTGGCCAGTCGAAACCAAAAACCCGGAGAAAACAAGCAAGGTCTCTTCCGGCAGCGGCATCCCCAAAATTCCCAGAAAAAACAAGCCAAACAGAGCTCCATAACCGTACTGCGCAATATAGTCGCCAAATGTTCCCATAACCTCTGTCATGAAAGTCCACCACTTTTCTTGCAGATCTGCCCTCTCCATTATGCCAAAAGATAGTACCATTCACAAATGATACGCTTTTGTTGGCGGCGGGGACGGGGAAAGCTATGAATCTATAGAAAACTGGACATACTCTTGTTGATCCGACGAAAACGGCAGCACATGACCACACGACAAACGAGGGACAGCGGATGTGGACCAAACTGTATCGAAAACTGAAACTCGAATACTACAAGCTGATCCGCATGAAGGGTGCCCCGTCTTTTGTCGCCCGCGGCTTTTCGGTAGGAATTTTTGTGGAGTTTATCACCTTGCCTACCTTTGGCCTCGCCTTTTTGCTGCTCTTTCCGCTGGTCAGGCTGTTTCGCGCCAGCTTGCCGGCCGGCTTGATCGCGTTTGTCATCGGAAAGCTCGTCCTGCCGATCTTCATGGTCATCAACTACAATATTGGGTACGCTTTAGTCGGCAAACCGTTACAGCATCCCACAGGCCCGCATCAGGCCGCCTGGCGGGAGTGGCTCGTCTGGATGCAGGACAAGGGGCTGGCTTACTTCACGGGAAGCGCCGTAATGGGCCTCTTCGTCGCATTCGCCAGCTACTTTTTGGTGCACGGAGCTTTGCAGTTGTATCGCCGGAAAAAAGGGCGCCGCTCGCTGTCGCAAAGCCGCACGTCGCCTTGACGGCCACAGCGCTTCGCTTCGGACAAATAAAAAAGGCCGGTACCGACAAATGCTTGTCAGTCCGGTCTTTTTCCTGTGCAGCTTATGCGAAGTAGCCTTTATTCCGCAGTTCCTCAATGATTTCAGCAACAGTATAGCCTTGTGTCAAGAGCTCCATCGTAACTTCCACTTGTTCTGGGGACAGGCCGTTCGCTCCGAGGCTTTCCTTTACCAACACGTCGTTAGGACGGCGGAAATACGTTTGCAACGTACGCTTCACGCGGCCTTCCAGACTTGTTCGCAGCATCAATTCAGTCGTCGACATCTGTTCCACCTCTTTCCTCGAAAGTTTTGTGCGTAACCTCTATTATCGTACAAAACCGCCCAATAATCAACCCGTAAGCGACTTGGCTTCCTTCATCAGTTGCACCCGGTTCTGCTCGTGGGCATCGCGCAAATGTTCGTTGATCGGCTGGCCGTCGTAACAAATTTGCCCAAAACGCTCGGTCAAGGTCTGTTCGTCCAGTCCGGCTGCCACCCCTTCGAAGATGAGCGTTCGCGTATCGTGCAGATACTGCTGGTCGCGCCTGATCCGGTGCATGATTTCCTCGCGCCCTTTCGCCGGAACGCCGTGCCCCGGCACGACCTCCGCGATCTCGCCGTCCTCCACCAGCTTCTGGATCGCGGCCAGACTGGCTGCATAGTCGCTACTGTCCGCAATAAAAGGAAACTCGAGATTGGAGAGCATGTCGCCTGCCACGAGCAGCTTTTGCGCGCAAAAAAGCGTCGCCAACTGGTCTTGCTTATGCCCGGGCACGGGGAGAAATTTTACTTCCTCCCACGCTTCCGTCTGCTCGACCAGCTTGTCAAACAGAGGGGGAACCAGCTCGTACGGGCGATGCACATAGTACGAGCCGTCAAATCGGTTTGTTTTCCGCAGTTGTTTGGCAAGCCGCTCAGGCGACGCAATCTGTTTGTGCCCGATCAGCCTGGCGTCCGGGAAGCGAGGGTAGCCCGCGATGTGATCCCAGTCGCCGTGCGTCAGGACGAGAACGAGCTCCCGCCCGTCTCGCACGCTTTGCACGTAGTCGGCAATCGCCTCGATCTCGTGCGGAAAATAGGCCGGGTCAAACAGGTAGAGCCGATCGTCCGTCGAAACGACGGCGCTGGTCGTCTGCCACAGGCAACTGGTAAACAGCTTGTAGTCGGCCATATTAAATACCTGGCATCAGATTGCGCTTGTGCTCCGAGATGCGGTGCAGGTAGTCGATCCGTTCTTTTGCTTCCGGTCTGGTCTCGCCTGTAATCAGCAGGCGGTCGAGGTCCTCGTACGTAAAGCCCATTTCCTGCTCATCTGTCTGGCCTTCCCACAGATCGGCAGAAGGTGCTTTGGTAATAATCGACTCCGGCACGCCAAGCTCGGCTGCGAGGATGCGCATTTCGTGCTTCGTCAGGCTTGCCACCGGGTTGAAGTCGGCCAGGCCGTCTCCGCCTTTGGTCATATAGCCGACGTGAATTTCGCTGCGGTTGCACGTATCCGCGACGAGGTAGCCTTTTTGATTGGCAATCGCGTACAGCACGGTCATGCGCAGACGGGCTTTCGTATTTCCTTTTGTCTTGTCGCCAAGCGCAAGCACGCCTTCAATGGCGGGCACGAGCGCATCGTAGGCAGGGCCTACATCGACGGTGTGCAGGTTGAGTCCGATCGCTTCCGCCAGGCGCTGCGAGTCTTCCGCATGGACGTTTTGCGAGTACGCGGGCAACCACACGCCAACGACGCGATCGCGGCCGAGAGCGCGTACACACAGCGCAGCCGTTACCGCGCTGTCGATACCGCCGGAAATGCCGACAACCACACCGCCGAGCCCGTTTCCGTCAATTTGCTCGCGAATAAACGCAATCCGTTTTTCGATATCGTCTTTTACATGAATCTGGTAGTTCGCCAGATACTCTTGAAACTTGTCCACGCTACCTACCCCCCGGTTGTTTCGTTCTTCCTCATCCTACCATGCGGTTTTGCCTGTGGCAATTAGCCCCAAACAGGTCTACACTATATACTGTAGAGAGCAAGAGAACTAACGCGAGGACAAGGAGAGAGTCGATGATTATCCTCAAGACACCCGAAGAAATCGAACTGATGCATGCCGCAGGCAAAATTTTGGCCGCCTGCCATCGCGAAATCGCGTCGATGATTCGTCCCGGGATCACGACCTGGGAAATTGATGAATTTGTAGAAGAATTTTTGGCCAGCCATGGCGCCACTCCTGAACAAAAAGGCTTTCACGGCTATCCATATGCCACCTGCGCGTCGGTGAACGACGTGATTTGCCACGGCTTCCCGAAAAAGGAGCCGCTGCGCGACGGAGATATCGTCACCATTGACATGGTCGTGCGCAAAAACGGCTGGCTGGCCGATTCCGCCTGGTCGTACGAGGTGGGCACCGTCTCCCCGGAAGCGAAAAAACTGCTTGAGGTCACGGAAAAGTCGCTGTACCTGGGGATTGAACAAGCTGTTGTCGGCAACCGGATCGGGGACATTTCCCACGCGATCCAAACGTACGCCCAGGCGCAAGGCTACTCGGTTGTCCGCGACTTCACGGGCCACGGGATCGGGCAGGAAATGCACGAGGAGCCGTTCGTTCCGCACTTCGGTCCTCCGGGCAGAGGCCAGCGCCTCAAGGAAGGCATGGTCATCACCATCGAGCCGATGCTCAATATCGGCACTTACCATGCGACCATCGACGAGGACGGTTGGACGGCGAGAACGCGCGACGGCAAGCTGTCGGCCCAGTACGAGCACACGATTGCGATTACTGCGGATGGGCCGCTTATTTTGACCAAGCAGTAGGCACCTGCAAAAATGTGCGGTTGCGCAGCTTGGCTTGCGCTTGAAAGGGGCTGTCTCAACAGTCGATTTTTCGACTTTGAGACGCCTCTTTTTGTATTTCGGAAACGTTGCTCCGTCATCGACCGATGATGAGGTGGACAAGACCGCCCGTTTTCCCAGACGATACGCGCGTGTAAAAGAAAAAAGCACCGCATGGGTGCCTTCACTCGTTATGTTCATTAGCCATTGCATTGAAAATGATTAAATACTCATTGTTGTCTATTTTCACTTCTTGAGATACCTCCACTTCTGCGTATCCATCCTCTTGGAATGTTTGGATCATCTCTCTTAGCAAATCAGAAAATGGACCCGTTTTTCTGTTCATTTTCAAATCTACAAACAGTTGCGTCCGTTTCATTCCCTCACCTAATTCTTCACATATAGTGGAAATTGCGTTATTCATTACTACCCTATGGCCCCTTGCAGGAATGTCATTCTTCCTAATTTTACCACCAAACTCTTTGGCTTCGCCAGCAACGCTCCAAGTCTTCCTTATATGTTGAAAGACTTTAGACAGTTCCTTTTAGCTTTTTTTATATTCTTTTTAGATCAGCAAAAACTCAGAGTTCGTCTTATTTTACAAATAATGGAATATAGTACTAAAGAAAGGAATGGTTTAACGGCAAACTTTATAAAGGACGCAAAGTGCCGCCACAGCCGATTGAAACATTGACAGCCCCCTTCCCTCTTCGTAAGATGCAAGTACGTTTGTTACCGATCAGTAACAAAATTGACCCTCAGAGGAGGTTTCTTTTCATGACAAAAGCATTGCGCGACATCCCGCTGTCTGTTCTGGATCTCGCTCCTATCGTAGAAGGCAGTACGGCTGCCCAGTCGTTTCAAAACAGCCTGGACCTGGCGCAAAAGGTGGAAAAGTGGGGATTTCACCGCTACTGGCTCGCCGAGCACCACGCCATGCCCAGTGTCGCCAGCTCAGCCACCGCTGTGCTGATCGGCCACATCGCGGGCGGCACCTCGACGATGCGCGTCGGCTCCGGCGGGATTATGCTGCCCAATCACGCCCCGCTGATTATCGCCGAGCAGTTCGGCACGCTGGAGTCGCTCTATCCGGGACGAATTGACCTCGGATTGGGACGGGCTCCCGGCGCGGACCAGCGCACGGCCCGGGCATTGCGGCGCGACCTGCGGATCGGCGGAGACGATTTTCCCGAGCTGCTGGAAGAACTGCGCGAGTATTTGCGTCCGCGCACCAGCGACAATGCCGGCGCGCTGCGGGCTATTCCCGGCGAAGGCTTGAACATCCCGATCTGGCTGCTTGGCTCCAGCGATTTTTCGGCGCGTCTCGCAGGGCTGCTCGGACTGCCATTCGCGTTTGCCGGTCATTTTTCGCCCAATTACACCTTGCCTGCGCTGCAAACGTACCGCCACTGCTTCCGTCCATCCGATGTGCTGTCCGAGCCGTATGCCATGGTGGGCGTCAACGTCATGGCGGCCGACACGGATGAGCTTGCCGAGCGGCTGGCGACCTCGCACTACCAGGCGTTCCTCAACCTCATCCGCGGCGATCTGAAACCGATCCAGCCGCCTGTAGACAATATGGATGAGCTGTGGAGCGAGTTTGAAAAAATGTCCGTGCAAGCCCAGCTTCGCTCCTCGATCATCGGCAGCCCGGACACCGTCAAGCAAAAGCTGCAGGAGCTACTGGAGGCGACCCAGGCGGATGAATTGATGATTACGACCCAAATGTACCGCCACGAGGATCGCGTGCGCTCCTTCGAGATCGTCGCAGACGTGTGGAAAGCGTAAAATGGGGTCTGATTCGCCGATGACGTCCACGAAGCGAGTCCGGGTCCCCCGCGAAAAAGCGCAGGAAATGATTTTGCAGGCGGCCGAGGAGCTTTTTTACCAGGAAGGCATCCACGCCGTCAGTGTCGACGCCATCGTGGAGCGGGCCGGAATGAACAAAATGAGCGTCTACCGCCAGTTTTCCTCGAAAACAGCGCTGATCCTCGCCTACATGCAAAAAAAGCAGGCGGCCTTCTGGCAAGAGTGGGAGGAAAGCATGGCGAAGCATCCGGAGCGGCCGCGGGAACAGCTCGTCCAATTTTTTGCCGATCTGGCGGCCCGCGCGTCCTCCAAACAGTTTCGCGGCTGCTGCTTCCTCAACGTCGCCGTAGAGTTTCCCGACCCTGCCCATCCTGTGCGCGAGCTGGTCTGCGCGCATCAAAAGCGGATTTCCGACGCCTTTTTGGAGCGCGCTGTCGCCCTCGGCGCAGCGAATCCGCGCGAGCTGGCCTACACGCTGATCTTGCTGATGGAAGGCACTTATGCGGACAGCCAGACGTACGGAACCGACAGCGCCGCGATTCAGTTGCTCCCCGGGATCGTCGAGAAACTGCTCGCTGCCGCTGTCTGCACGGACGCGGGTGCAGATGCGAATTAGCGAAACGCCAAAACGCCGTGATGCCGCCGTCCCGCTTTTGCGCGGCGGCGGCGGGCAGCTTTCGGGGGCAAAAAGGCTCGATTCCGTTGCCCGAGTCTCTCTTCCTTTTGCGCAGCAGCCTGTAGACAGGCAAGCTTTTGCTTTCCCCATCCGGGACCAATGTAAAAAGTGGCCGTCTGCCTTTTGCGCAGTCGCCACTTTTTGCTGTTTGGGGACCTTCTGTCGTTGTCAGCGATCGGTTATCACTGGCCGCTGGTTGCGTACTTTTCTTTGTTCGTCATCGCTTCCAATGCCTGGACATCTTTCTCAAGCTCTTGGATGTCTTCTTCAATCAGCTTTTTCAGGTGCTGCTTTTCCCGCAGCATTTTGCGGGTTTGCTCCAAACGCTGATTCAAATCGAACACGCCGAGATACACTGCTTCTCCCTCCCTATGTACATTCTCCCACCTTACAAGTTATGCCGAAAAGCGCAGAAGTTGCCGATTTCGTTCCGCTGATTTTTCGCCGCCGACAACGCCAGGAAGGGCTTCTTGTGTCGGCAAAAAAGAGACGTGCCTTGTCGGCATAGGAAAAAGGCCCCCCGCACGCGGCAGGAAGCCTCTCCCCTCGACTTTCTACAAGCCTTTGTACTTGCTCAGTTCTTCCCGCAGGCGATAAACTTCCTGCACCAGCGCCCGCTTTTCCAGGCGATCGATTTCCGAATCGAGGTCGTTCATGCGCGCACGTCCTGCCATCGGAGCATCGTACATGCCGAACCCGTCACCCGCGTAAGCCCAGTGCGGTTCTTTTGGCATAATCATCGCCAAAAGGATGTAGAGCAAAATCGGGATTCCCGTGCAAACGGTCAAAATGACGACCCCTACGCGCACGAGCGTCGAGTCCACGCGCAAAAACTGGGCGATCCCTCCACAAACCCCAAACAATCGTTTATCTTGCGAAGAGCGATATAGACGTCTTTCCATCGTACCATTCCTTCCTCTCTGCAGTGTCCGCTTGCCTTCTATGTCTTTAAGGATACCCGAGAGCGCCCAGCGGCAAAATGGCCCGCAGAGGGATTTGTCCTCCGTCCCTGGACGGATATGCGCTTCGCCCGTATGAAATCGGGACAGAAAAGTCACGCTACATACGAGGTGATCGACTATGCCGCTACTTGTGCTCCTGTTGCTGGTCCTGTTCACAGGCGGATGCTCCCCGGCTGGCTGGCAGGACCGCTCCTACATTCAAAGCGATCGCGAGCTGTACTACCAGCAAAGCGTGGTTCATCCGCTCGGGCTGGAGCCGAACGCCACCCCTTACGGCACGCCTGCCAATGCCGGGACCGCCTCCGACTACAACAGTTGGATCAGGCCGGACGCCATTTCCCGCTATCCCGGCCTGAACTAGCGATCGCGAGCGGACACGAGAAAAACCGTTCCAGCCGCACACCGGAACGGTTTTTCTCTGTTTGCACAACATCTGCGCTATTTGGACCCAGCGGAAGGATCGTAGACAGGACGCGGACGGTCAAACAAATCGCCCAGCGTCGCATACGAATGCCCCGCCAGCCTGCTCACAGGCGCAAAGGCGTGCGGGTCAATCCTGCCCGCGTGATACAGCTCGTCGGCAGCATGCACATGCACGACCTCACCGATGATGAGATCGGAGGTGGTGGGGGTGCCAAGCTCGACAATCTGATGCAGCCTGCATTCAAAATGAATGCGCGACGAAAGCAGCCTTGGAACCTTGACCGCCGCAGACGGGCCAACCTCCAGCCCGAGCGCGTCTACCTCGCTTACGTCTGGCGGATAGTCTGCCGAGGTCTGGTTGACCGCATCGACATTGTGGATGTCCACCATATTGACGACAAATTCGCCTGTCTGCAAAATATTTCGCGCCGTATCTTTTCTGACGCTGCCCGGCTTGCGCATGACGGCGACAGAAACCATCATCGGCTCGATGCTCGCGACATTGAAGTAGCTGAAGGGAGCGGCATTGACGACTCCCTTGTCATCGTGCGAAGTTACCCATGCGATCGGCCGCGGAATGATGCAGCCGATCAACAGCTTGTATTTGTCCTGTCGCTCCAGTTCGCGAATCGCGATTTCCATTCCTATCCCGCCTTTTTACGTCGTTCACTCGGACGGCAGCCAGCTCGACATGTACGCTTCGTCCTCTACCGCCAACGCCTCTTTCGTGACGTAAAGCGGCTGGAACGTATCGAGCATCACTGCCAGCTCCTTCGTTTCTTTTTTGCCGATGCTGGCCTCCACCTTGCCAGGGTGCGGCCCGTGGGGAATTCCCATCGGGTGCAGCGTAATCGAACCTTCGTAGACTCCTTTTCGGCTCATGAAGTTGCCGTCGACGTAGTATAACACCTCGTCGCTCTCGACATTACTGTGGTAGTAAGGCGCGGGGATCGCCTGCGGATGGTAGTCGTACAGGCGCGGGACGAACGAGCAGATGACGAAGTTTTGTCCGGCAAACGTCTGGTGGACTGGCGGCGGCTGGTGAATCCGGCCGGTAATCGGCTCAAAATCGTGAATACTCAGCGCATACGGATACAAGTAACCGTCCCAGCCCACGACATCAAACGGATGGAAGTCGAAAAAGTAGCTGTAGACGACGGACTGCCGTTTGACGCGCACTTCGAAGTCGCCGCTCTCCACGTGCGTCACCAGCTTTTCCGGCACGCGTATATCCCGTTCGCAAAACGGCGAATGTTCCAACAATTGCCCGTGCTCGTTGCGATAGCGCTTAGGGGCGACGATTTCGTTTTGCGACTCGATCACCAAAAAGCGGCTCTGCACCGCAGGCACGATCCGGTACGTCGTGCCGATCGGGATGACCAGATAATCGCCAGGTCTGTACGCAATCGTGCCGAAGATCGTCTGCAGCTCGCCCTCGCCCTCGTGGACAAACACGACTTCGTCCCCGTCCGCATTGCGGTAAAAATAGTCCATCGGCTCAGTCGGCGAGCAGACGCCCATGACCACGTCGCTGTTCCCGAGCAAATAGCGGCGGCCAAAAATCGGATCGCCCCCTGGCGGCAAGTCAAACGTCTTGAAATGCTGATGCTTCAAATCCGCCTGCTCCACAAATTCCAGGCGCACGTCCGCGTATTTGCGCGTCTCGCGCACCTGTGTCGGCGGGTTGTGGTGATAGAGAATCGACTGAATCCCGGAAAAGCCTTTCGTGCCCATGACCTGCTCACGGTACAGCTCTCCATCCGGCTTGTAAAAAGTCGTGTGTCGCTTTTGCGGCACTTCTCCCATGCGGTGATAAAAAGCCATCCTGCTTCCCCCTTTTTTCCATCGTTATTCGCTGATCGTATTGACGAGCACGCCGAGGCGCTCGACTTCCAGCTCGACCACATCGCCCGGCGCAAGCCAGCCGTGCTGTTCCGGCCCCAGTTCCAAAATGCAGCCGGTGCCAACCGTGCCGGAGCCGATGACATCGCCCGGATACAGCATGCAATCCTGCGAGGCGCGCGCGATCATTTCCGCAAACGTATAGTGGATGTCGCGCAAATTGCCGCGGGAGTACTCCACGCCGTTCACCCGCGCCACCATCGCGAGATCGTAGCGGTCGCCTTTTTCCCCCGGCACACGCACAGCTTCCAGCTCGTCTGGTGTCACCAGCCACGGCCCCATCGAGGTAGCGAAGTCTTTGCCTTTGGCTGGCCCCAGCCCGACCTTGACCTCTTCGCGCTGGATATCGCGCGCGCTCCAGTCGTTTAAAATCGAGTAGCCCGCAATATGCTCGTGCGCCCGCTCTACAGGGATATCCGTCCCCGCCTTGCCGATGACGCAAGCCACTTCCAGCTCGTAGTCCAGCCACCGGGTCGTCTTCGGCCGCCGAATGCTCGCCTCCGGTCCGCTAAAAGCCGCCGTGTTGGAAAAGTAAAAGACGGGAAACTCGTACCATTCGGGAATCATCTCCAGCCCGCGGCGTGCTCGCGCCGTTTTCACATGCGCCTCGAAGGCGTAAAAATCGCGAAAGCTGGCGGGACGCGGCAACGGCGATCCAAGACGCACCCCCTGCAACGCCACGTCTGTTTCGGAAGCAGGTGCGCTTTCGGAAATCGACGCCAGCCGCTCCCTCCACGCGTCCCACTGCTCCAGCAGCTCCTGCATCGTGCTCGGCGCGCCTGGAAGTGCGCTTGCGATGTCCCTGACTGTTTCGCCAAGCAGCAGCCCTGCCCGCCACGCCGTTTGCTCGTCTGGCCGATAGGAGACTACTTTCATGCGCTCCACTCCTTTTCTTTGGGTGAGCAATCCTGGCTGCGTCAATGATTGGCACAGCCTTCGTTGCCCTTTTACTGGATAAAAATCTTATCCATGCTTATCTGTACAACAAAAAAACCCAGCTCACCCCGTTCGCTCATCCGGTGCATGACAAACAAGAGGGTTCCCCCTAGCTCTTGTCAACTATGCCGAAACATGCGTCAGGCGCAAGCTGGGTCTGTCTGCTACCGAAAAAAATCTTGCGGGATTTTTCCCCGCAGACAACCAGCGTATTTTCTGTTTCTTCTATCATATCGAAAACGCTTTCAGCTTTCCAGAGGAAATTGCCGAATTTTTTCGGCTACATCCCTTCCTTGTCATGCACAGGCAGCGCGGGAAAAAACTTTTGCAACAACGCCTGCATGTCGTCTGGCAGCGGCTCTGCAAACGCCATCGTCTCCTTGCTGCGCGGGTGGACAAAAGACAGCCGCGCAGCGTGCAGCGCCTGCCTGCCGATATGCTCCCGCCCGCCTGCGTACAAGTCGTCGCCTGCGAGCGAATGCCCGATGCTCTGCATGTGCACCCGAATCTGATGGGTGCGCCCCGTCGCAAGCTTCAGCTCCAGGAACGTCATGCCGTCACCGCGAGCCAGCACGCGATAGTGCGTGACGGCCGCTTGTCCATCCGGCCGAATCTGCCGCGTGATAAAGGAGTTTTCCGCAAGCCCGATCGGCGCATCAATCGTCCCTTCCTCCGAAGCGATGATCCCCTCGGCAATCGCCTGGTAATAGCGGTGCAGCGTCCGGTCCTGCTGCATCCGGCTGAACTGCTCGTGCGCCCACTGATTTTTCGCGACAATCATCAAGCCAGACGTATCTTTGTCCAGACGGTTGACGGCGCGAAATCTTCTCGCTTCGCCGCGCTTTTTCCAATAGGCGATCACACCGTTGGCAAGCGTGCCTCCCGGATGGTTGCCCGTCGGATGCACGACCAGGCCGGCCGGCTTTGCGATCACCATCAAGTCCTCGTCCTCGTAGCGGATACATAGCGGCATTTCTTCGGGAGCCACCGTCTCTTCTTCCTCTATGTCTACCATGACAGCCAGTTCATCCCCGGCTTGCAGCCGTTCGTTCACAAACACGAGCGTGCCGTTGCGCGTAATCGTTCCTTTGAATTTGGCCCGGATCAGCAAGCGGCGCGACACACCGTAGCGCTTTTGCAGCACTTCCCGTACCGTCTGGCCCTCATCTGCCTCGTCCGCCGTAAAGCGTATCAATTCTTCCTGCATGTTGTCTCTCCTTTAGGTCTTCCCTGCATTCCCTGCTGTCCAGTATAGCAAAAAGACCCGCCGCAAGGACAACCTGCTTCTGCTACAGCGGGCGCTGCTGCCCGTTTTGCCTGACCTCAATCACGAAGGCATGTCCCGCATCTCCCTGGCTCCACTGGCCGCGCACGTCGAACAAATACCAGCCTGGCTGCTCGGGCACCTTCCACTGGTTGCCGTTTTCCAGCAATTGCTCGATTCGCTTCGTCCCGATCCATTGCGCAACCGTCAACGATTCATCAGTAGGCGGGGGCGAAAACGTAACCGTCAGCACGGCTCCCGGACTCACCTGCAGCGGCTTGGGCTTTTGTTCGCCGATCACTTCCGGGGGAGCGGCCATATCTTTGCAGACCGCCTCGTTTTCGTAGCTCCAGCAGGATGAGGTCGGAACCGTCGCCGCTGTTTTTCCTTGCCACGCGATGACAGGCTCCGGCGGTTGGGCGAGCTGTTGCGAATGCGGCTGATGGACCCAGCCAATCTGGCAGCCTGCCAAGAGCAAGGCAGTTGCCACGTACAGCGCGGCTATCCTTTCTACCTTTTTCATCCAATCACCTCTCCCATTAGACGAAAAAAAGAGCGATTCGTTTCAACCGTTTTTGGAAATTCGTGCTATTCTATCTAGTAAATTCACCTGGAGGCGCGGCCATGCGCCTCGCAAAAGAATGGAGAGATAAGGATGACCGAACCGTCTGTCAGTGAACGCTCCGGCCTGCTCATTCGCGAGTTTGATCCGCAGCGTGACTCGCTGGAAGCATTGACCCGCCTGTTGAACACCGCTTATCAAACGCTTGCCGAAATGGGTTTCCACTTTGTCGCCGCGAGCCAGGACGCAGCCACTACCGCGAAAAGAATCGCCTCCGCTACCTGTCTCGTCGGCTTGCTTGACGGTCAAATCATCGCGACCATTTCTTACTATCCGCCAGCCAAGACAAAAGGCACGCCCTGGTACGACGAGCCGTTCGTCGCCAAATTCGGCCAATTCGCTGTCGATCACCGTTATCGCAAGCACGGCATCGGCAGCCTCTTCATCCAGCGCGCAGAAGAGCTGGCGATCGCGGACGGGGCCACGGAACTTGCGCTGGATACGGCCGAAGGGGCGGAACATCTCAGACGCTACTACGCGGCAAAAGGCTATCGCTTCATCGCGTACGCGCAGTGGAGCACGACCAACTACCGCAGCGTCCTGATGAGCAAAAGACTGTCGCACGACTGAGCTTTGCGCTTTTGTCCCTACTGTAGCGTGCTCGCCGGAATGGAAAAGGTGCGGGACATTTCGGCCAAATACCCGTCGAGTTGCTCGGCGGGATTGTGCACGGCATCGCCATGGCATACTTCCAGCCGCAGCGGCTGAAGCTGGCGCAAAATCCGGCTGCTTTTCACCGCCTCTGTCATGTCAGCGGTGAACATCGGCATGGGACGATGCAGCCTGCCTCGCTTCGACGTAAACAAGTCGCCCGCCAACAGCACGCGATCCTGCTCGTGATAGTAGACGACATGCCCTGGCGAATGGCCTGGCGTCCAATACGGCTGCAGTCCGGCGATGGCGGCCAATCCTCCGCCTTCTGCTTCCGGCAGCGGCTGCGCCAGGCCAGCCTGTACGTTGAACTCCCGTTTTTTGCGGCGCGGGTACAGCTCGCGGCCTTCCATGTACGGAATCTCGATCCGATGCGCATACACTGGCACTTGCTCCGCCGCGACGAGCTTTTGGACGGCCCCGACATGATCGGAGTGGCCGTGCGTCAGCAAGATGCGCTTCAGCGGGCCCGCGCCCTGTTTTTTCAAAAAAGCCGCAATGCCTTTTGCCATGAACGGCATCCCCGCATCGACCAGGGTCACGCCGTCCTCCTCCAGCACCGCCCAGACGCGCACGGGAATCAGCATCCACGCCTTGATGCACCATATATGCGCCGAGATTTGCTCTGCTTTCATCTTCAACCACTCCTTGTCATCAGTTGTTTGCTGCCCGCGAGGATGACGTCGACAGCGAGATCGAACGTCGGGGCCAATCTCTCCAGCAGACCGTCCAGCGTTTCCTCTGAATGCGTATAAGTCCCGACAATGCCGTGCAACGTATAAAAGTAAATCCGTGAAAACGCAAGCGCTTCCGCTTCCCCGACCTCTTCGGGCAAGGAGAGCTGCATCGCCCGGCGCAGCAGCGCAAACAAATGCGAGCGCAGCGCCTGGAGCTCTTTTTCCGGCTGCTCGACGTCGATGCGGGATGCTTTCACCATGAAAAACAGCGTGTACATGTTGCGGTTGCCGAGGCAAAAGCGGATGAACTGTCGGCTGATTTCGCGCAGCTTCGCCTCGGGGGGTACGGCTTCGTCTGCCAGCGTGCGCTCCATCTGCTCGGCCAGGCTTTGCAGCGGGCCTTTGGAGAGCTGATGCAGGAGCGCTTCCTTGTCTTTGAAATAAATGTAGAGCGTCGTATGGGAGCAGCCTGCGGCCTTGGCGATCTCGCGAATCGAGACGGCTTCGAATCCCCGCTCCGCGAAAAGCGCTGTCGCCGCAGCAAGGATGGCGCGCTTCGTTTCCTCTGAACGTACTTCCTGTCTGCTTGCCATGATTAAGCTTCACTCCTGATCTGATGTCCACCGAAGAAGTAACCAGTGGTTAGTAACCGTTGGTAATAATATAACCACTGGTTACTAAAATCGTCAAGCCTTTTTTCCAAACACAGAAAACGCTCTGGCCCAACCGCAGCAAAAGCAAAAACCCCCTCTCGTCTTCAGGACGAACAGGGGGTTTCCTCAATACCAGCTTATGGCGCGAAACTTACTTCGCAGCTTTCGCAGCAGCGATCGCAGCTTCGTAGTTTGGATGCTCGCCAGCAGCAGGCACGTATTCTGCATAGACAACCTTGTCGTTTGCATCGACAACGAAAACAGCGCGGGACAAGAGACGGAACTCCTTGATCGCTACGCCGTAAGCCGTACCGAAGGACAGGTCTTTGTGGTCAGAGACAGTTTTCACTTTGTCGATGCCAGCAGCACCGCACCAGCGGTTTTGCGCGAATGGCAGGTCAACGGATACAGTCAGCACAGTTACGCCTTCCAGACCGGCAGCCTCTTCGTTGAAGCGGCGAGTTTGCGCGTCGCAAACGCCAGTGTCGATGGACGGGATTACAGAGATGATGCGCACGGTTCCTTTGGAATCGTCCAGTGTAACAGGGGACAGGTCGCCGCCTACTACGGTGAAGTTAGGAGCAGTATCTCCCACTTTGATTTCCGGACCGAGCAGGGTTACAGGACCCCCTTTGAAAACAAATGCGCCTTGACGTTCAACAGCAGTTGTCATGATTTCTTCCTCCTCACCAAATCTTTCATATGTACCTCATTTATCATACCCTATCATTCACTTTTTTTCACTATGCCAATAGTAGAAATTACAGATTCACTTGCACTTTCCCCGACGATTTGGCATCGCCCTTCACGATCCGCTTCACTTCGTGCTCGTACTCCCAGTCGGTTTTCGCGTTCAGCTCGTGGCAACGCATCAGCGCGTGATAGAGGGCGAAGACGAAGTCGACATGCTTCATCTCGTAGCGGGTTCCGTGCGCTTTTGGCAGGGCGGTGTTGATAATTTCGATCTGATAGGTAGCCTTCTCCCGCTTCTCCCTGACGGGGACGATGTAGCCCATCTGCTTCAGCACAAAGCCGTAGTCAAACTGGCCCTCGTCGTCAAAGTCAATCGTGTCGTCAGACGTAGCCAAATACTCCAGCAGCGTGCCCATATCCAGCGTCTCAAAGCAGGCCGGCTTGGGCAGCGCCAAGACCGAGCCATCCTGGTTCACAAAATAAATATGGTCGCGATAATGGAAGATCAGTTCGTCTTCGGGAACTTCCTCGGAAAACATCCAGAAGCTTTGCGGAATCAGCAAGCGCCAGATTTGCGCAGGGTTCGCATTCATCAATTCCATGGCAGGGTCCCTCCTTTACCCTACCAGTTTTGGCAAAACGCGCCTCTGCTATTCAGCCGCCTCTTCCATAAACCTCCGCCAGTCGCCGTGCTCTACCTTGGTCCCGGCTTGTCTCACGTAGTCATGGTCCAGGTAGCGATAGACGTACACGGGCACCTCCTGCCCCGTTTCGGCCAAACGGGCAACAACGACAGTCCGCTCGTACTCGTTGCGCGGGTCCCCCTGTCCATAATACGTCTCCAGCTCGTCGAGGACAGCCAATGCCTTTTCGTACACCTCAGGGGCAAAGTCAAGAATCGCGCCTGTCACTTCCGCCCCTTCCCCCAGCAGCAAGCCGGGATAGCCTTCTGGCAAATGATAGATTTCTCCTTCGATCGTCGCCTTGGCTTCCGTATGGGGAAACGGCTTGACGCAAAGCGCATGATTGTGAAAACCTTTTAGCAATGTGCCGTAAACGAAAACGGGAAGCTGCTTTTGCACATGGACTCACTCCAATCTGTTCGCTGATGGTGAAAAAGAAAAAAGGGTGTCTTGTATAGCGAAAATTTTGTATATTTATGCTATATATATTTTTTCATGTCTCGTCATGAGACGGAGGGGGAGAGAAATTTGGCAAAGAGAAAGATCAATCGGTTACTGGTAGCAAACCGCGGCGAGATCGCGATCCGCATCTTCCGCGCTGCCACTGAGCTCGGCATTCGCACTGTCGCGATTTACTCCGAGCAAGACAACGTCTCGATTCATCGTTTCAAAGCGGACGAGTCCTACCTCGTCGGTGCCGGAAAAGGCCCGATTGAAGCCTATCTGGATATCGACAGCATCATCGAGATCGCCAAGCGCAACGATATCGATGCGATCCACCCAGGGTATGGCTTCCTCGCCGAAAATGCCGATTTCGCCAAGCGCTGCCAGGAGGAAGGGATCATTTTCATCGGACCTTCTCCTGAACTGATTGAAAAATTCGGTGACAAGGTAGAAGCGCGCAAGCTTGCCATCGAAGCGCAAATTCCGGTCATTCCAGGGACGCCGGAGCCGATCGAATCGCTGCAGGAAGCTCTTCTGTTTGCCAAAGAGTACGGCTATCCGATCATCATCAAAGGGGTTTCCGGCGGCGGCGGCCGCGGCATGCGCATCGTGCGCAGCCAGGACGAGCTGCAGGAGTCGCTTGATCGCGCCCGATCCGAAGCACGTTCATCGTTTGGCAACGCCAAAGTGTATTTGGAGCGCTATCTGGAACAGCCCAAACATATCGAAGTGCAAATACTGGGCGACAACCACGGCAACATCGTGCATTTGTACGAGCGCGACTGCTCCGTCCAAAGACGCCACCAAAAAGTCGTGGAAGTGGCGCCAAGCCTTTCTCTTGACGACAACCTGCGGGAAGAAATTTGCCAGGCCGCTCTCACCCTCATGAAAAAAGCTGGCTACTCCAACGCGGGGACGGTCGAGTTTTTGCTCACGCCGGACAAGCGCTTTTACTTCATTGAAGTCAATCCGCGCATTCAGGTGGAGCATACGATTACCGAGCTGATTACCGGCATCGACATCGTGCAGTCGCAAATCCGCGTCGCGGAAGGACACGCCCTCTCCGATCCGGAAATCGGGATCGCCTCGCAGTCCCAGATTCAAATGAGCGGCTATGCGATCCAGTGTCGCGTAACGACCGAAGATGCGGAAAACAACTTCCTGCCCGATGCTGGCCGCCTGTCAGCCTGGCGCTCCGGCGGTGGCTTCGGCGTCCGTCTCGACGGCGGAAACGGCTATCCCGGCGCGATCATCACACCGTTTTACGATTCGCTTTTGGTCAAAATCTCCACGTACGGAACCAGCTTTGACCAGGCCGCGCGCAAAATGCTTCGAACGCTGCGCGAATTCCGCATCCGCGGTGTGAAAACCAACCTGCCTTTCCTGGAGAACGTCGTGACGCATCCTGATTTCCTCAGCGGGAACTACGACACCTCCTTCATTGATACAAAGCCGGAGCTGTTCGTGTTCCCCGGTCGTCAGGACAGGGGTTCGAAACTACTATCGTACATCGGCAACACGATTGTCAACGGCTATCCGGGCATGGCAAAGCCGGACAAAAAGCCGCACTTTGACACTCCGCGCATTCCGCGCACGCCGTTTGCCCAGCCGTATCCGGACGGCACGAAGCAAATTTTGGACAAGGAAGGCGCCGCTGGCCTCGTCCGCTGGATTCAGGAGCAAAAGCAGGTGCTCGTGACCGACACGACATTCCGCGATGCTCACCAGTCTTTGTTTGCCACACGCGTGCGCACCTACGACCTCGCCTCGATTGCCGAAGCGACAGGCAAGCTCGGCGCGGGACTTTTCTCCCTGGAGATGTGGGGCGGCGCCACGTTTGACACGTCCATGCGCTTCTTGCAGGAATCGCCGTGGGAGCGGCTGCAAATTTTGCGCGAGCGCATCCCGAACGTCCTGTTCCAGATGCTTTTGCGCGGGGCGAACGCAGTCGGCTACACGAACTACCCGGACAACGTCATTCAGGCGTTTGTCAAAGCTTCTGCGGAAAACGGCATCGACGTCTTCCGGATCTTCGACAGCCTGAACTGGCTGCCGGGCATGCAGACAGCGATTGATGCGGTGCGCGAAACAGGCAAAGTGGCCGAAGCGGCGATTTGCTACACGGGCGACATTTTGGACCCGACCAAAACGAAATACACCCTGTCCTACTACGTCAACCTGGCAAAAGAGCTGGAAAAAGCCGGGGCGCACATCCTCGCCATCAAAGACATGGCGGGCCTTTTAAAACCTTACGCTGCCTATGAGCTCGTCTCGGCCTTGAAGCAGGAAATCGGCATTCCGATCCACCTGCACACGCACGATACGTCCGGCAACGGCGCGGCGATGCTGCTCAAAGCAGTCGAAGCAGGAGTCGATATCGTCGACGCGTGCGTCAGCTCCATGTCCGGCCTGACCTCGCAACCGAGCCTGAACGGCTTGATCGCGAGCCTCGCCCACACCGAGCGCGATACGGGCCTGTCGCTTGAGTCGTTCAACAAGCTGTCCGATTACTGGGAGGACGTCCGCCCGTACTACCAAGGCTTCGAGAGCGGCATGAAGGCCAGCAACACAGAAGTGTACGTCCACGAAATGCCGGGCGGCCAGTACACCAACCTGGAACAGCAGGCTAAAGCGGTCGGTCTGGAAGGTCGCTGGGACGAGGTGAAGCGCATGTACGCTGTCGTCAACCAGATGTGCGGCGACATCGTGAAGGTCACCCCTTCCTCCAAGGTCGTCGGCGACCTGGCCCTGTTCATGGTGCAAAATAACCTGAACGAAGAAAACATTTGGGAAAAAGGCGAACGCCTCGACTTCCCGGACTCTGTCATCCAGTTTTTCCAAGGCTACCTGGGCCAACCGCCAGGCGGCTTCCCGAAACGTTTGCAACAGCTCGTGCTGAAAGGCCGCGACGCTTTCACCGCTCGCCCTGGCGAACTGCTGGCGCCGATTGATTTTAACGAGGTCGCTGCTGAGCTGGTGGAAAAAATCGGACGCGAGCCGAGCGAGCTGGATGTGCTGTCGTACATCATGTACCCGCAAGTGTACCTGCAATATGACCAGCGCCTGAAAGAATACGGCGACCTGTCCGTCCTGAACACCCCTACGTTCTTCTACGGGCTGCGTCCAGGCGAAGAGACGGCGATTACGATTGAGCGCGGGAAAACGTTGATTATCAAGCTGGTTGCCGTCGGCGAACTGCATCCGGACGGCCGCCGCATCATTTACTTCGAGCTGAACGGACAGCCGCGGGAAATTTTCGTCCGCGACCAGTCGGCCAAAGTCTCGGAGACGATCCGGCGCAAGGCTGATCCGCAAAACTCCGCTCACCTGGGCGCCTCGATGCCGGGCAAAGTGTTGAAAGTGCTCGTGTCCGAAGGGGACAAGGTACGCAAAGGCGAACACCTCCTCGTCAGCGAAGCGATGAAGATGGAGACGACCATCCAGGCGCCGCAGGACGGAAAAGTCAAGGCCGTTTACGTCAAAGCGGGCGAAGCGATCGAAACTGGCGATCTGCTCATTGAAATGGAGTAGGCATCGTCTATAATGGAAAGTAGCAGACGATGATTTCCATCGTATTCCAATTGTTCGCAAGGAGGCGATCGACTTGAAATTGGATCGGGTCAGCCATATTCCGTATAGCCAGCGAGTCGGCCGCTACCATTTCCAGATGGTTCAGGCGAAGCTCGGCGCACCTGTCGAACCGATTTTTGGCTATAGCCTGCAGCCATACTACACCCGACAGCAACAGTGGATGGCTGATCTCTCCGATTCCTTGTCCCGCCTGTACCGCTTTTTTGCTGACCTGGACAACGCTGCGCGCGAGTTTGATCCGTCTCGGCCAAACAGCGCGATCAACCAGCGAGCTGTCGCCTCCTCTGCTCCCGAAGCGGCAGCCGTCCAGGCAGATTCGCAAGCAGCGAGCGGCACGCACCGTTTGCGCATCGTCTCGCTGGCGAGCGGACAGTCCCATACAAGCAAAGCGTTGCCGGGCGACGCTCCTACCGTCGTCTTGGAAGGCCCGCAGCAATTTGTCCTGCGCATGGGCGAGCAAGAGGAGCTGTTTTCCTACGATTCGCAAGCCAGCGACTCTCACGCGGACAGCCTCCGCTCCATTGCGGAAGCGCTGCGGGGCAGTTCCCTTGGCCTCGACGCCCGGATCGTCTCCGAAGGCCAGTCCATCGCCTTGACGGTATCGTCGCGGCAGAGCGGAGCCGCCGCGGCTTTTGAACTGTGGGATGTGACGGGAAATACCGTTCGCTCGCTTGGGCTGGACCGCGTCACGCAAAAAGCATCAGACGCTGTCTACTTGTGGGATGGCGTGCAGCACACAAGCCCGTCCAATCGCGTAACGCTCTCGGACGGTGCGGTGCAGCTTTCCTTGCGCCAAGCGGGGGAAAACGAGATTGCCATCACCATCTCGCCCGACATGGAGCAACTGCTGCGGCACACCCGCACGCTGGTCAACGGCTACAACCGCCTGCATGCGTTTTTGGCGGAGCAGTCTCCTGTACTCGCGACACAAAAGCTCGACACGTTCACGCGGATGGCGCAAGCATCCGGCGGAGCGCTCGGCAACTATGGGCTTCGCGTACAGTCGGATGGGCAGATCGCCCTGGATGAGTCGGCCTGGCGTGCGGCGGTGTCCGCGAACTTTCCCGGGTTTGCCAAGGAAATGGCGGGCCTGTCCCGCTCTTTTCGCGAGGAAGTCATTCGGGTGCAAAGCAAGCCGTTTGCCTCGTTCTCCCGCTCGTATGAAGCGGCGACGTCGGCCAATCCGTACGAACAGACGACAGCCTCTGGCATGCAGTTCCGCTTTGCCACGCGAACTGGCTTGTTTTTCAATCAATTGTGGTAAAGGCTTGCGAGCCACGCCAATAAAAAACAGGTATGCCCTGGCCATAGGCCGCATACCTGTTTTATTTTCTTATCCCCGGTCTATCAGCTCTTCCAAGTCGTGCTCGTCTACTCTCACCCTTACCGGCTGGGTATGAACAGGTGGTTCCTCCTGCTTTTTAAACAGCGACTGCATCTTGTCCACAAACTGCGGGACCGAATCGAGAATCCGGTCGTACAGATGTGTCGTATTTTCAAGCGGTATGGAGCGGATTCCTTGTTTTCCGACCACTAAAAAGGCAACCGGAGTAATCGAGACGCCGCCCCCGCTACCGCCGCCAAAAGGGTGGCCTGCGATTCCCTGGTGATGCTGGTCGTACTGAAACTCGCTTCCCCCTGCCGCAAAGCCAAATCCTACCTTGGAGATCGGGAGAATCACGCTGCCGTCAGGTGTCTCGACCGGATCGCCAATGATCGTGTTGACGTCGACCATTTGCTTGATGTTTTCCATCGCTGTACGCATTAAGCCCTGAATGGGGTGGTCTGCCATAATAAGCTGCTCCTCCTTCCTGTATGTCTCATCTGTTAACATTCCCCCAACGATTTCAGAGCATGTACTGCTGGCTTTCGTTATTATGCTGAACCTATGAGCAGACTTCTGCTTTTTTACGCCTGCGATGGCGTCGTTTGCCATTTGCGCTGGTTGCTTCTTCTGATCCGCAGCGCAATTTTCAATAAGGACAAAAGAAAATGACCCAAATAAAAATGAAAGACGCAGCGAAACGTCGTCTGGATGACGGCTGCGTTCCAGACTGGCTGGACGCTCATCGCCGGCATCGCCCGCAGCGAGATGGAATGCGACAGGACGCCGACAATCACGCTTTTGACGCCCCAGATGATCCCGGTCAGTGCCCCGGTCTCAGCCGCCTGCCCAGTGCCCAAAAGCGTATGCCACTCCAGCTTGGTGCAGTGAATCTGCTTGCACAAGTCTTTGATGAGCGGCAACAAATCCCGCACCCGATCGACAAGCTCCCGGTAGTTGTGATACAACTCTTTCACTTGCCTGCGGGTAAAGTCTTTGACCTTCTCCTGTATTTTGCTTCCTTGCTGGATCGTGTCCACCTGCGCTACCAACTCCTGGCCGGCAGGAGACACCTTGAACAGCAGCATCGGGATCTCGTATTTTCGGGAAAACAAGCCGTGCCATACCGTAATCTCGACTTCTAGCTGGTCGTCTTCCTCTTTTCGACTGTAGTAACAAGTGATTTTCACTGGCGTGACGGCAAGCAGCGCCAGCAAGGCAAACAATCCGGCAAATACCCAGCCCCACAAAAAAATCCCCTCTTTCCACCGTTAGTATGAGTGGAAAGAGCAGGAAATATGTTCGAAAACTTAGCGTTAATCCAGCACGTACACTTTCACGCCTTGCTTCATGCCGTAGCTGCGGGCTTGCTGCAAGGTCGGCAAATACAGGTCGACATGGCGCTGTTTGACTGCGCCGCCGATGTCGGCCGCGACCGCATAGCCGTAGCCGTCGATATACAGATGGCTTCCCAGCGGAATGACGGACGGATCGACAGCGACGACACCCTCGCGCAGCGGATACTCCAGGTACGAGAGGATCGGCTGGTTCGGATTGCTGTACGCGGTCGTCTGGACGGTCAGCGCTTGCTTGTAAGCGGTTCCGTTAAAAAGCTGCTGCGAACTTTTCGCGGCCTCGCTTTTGACCAGGTGCAGCGCCGCATACGTGGCTGCTTCCGCTCTCGTCATCGCGTTTTTCGGCTTCAAGGTACCGTCTGCATACGGGCTGACCAAGCCTTTTTCCAGCGCGTAAACGAATGCCCGCTGGTAGCTCTTGCCCACGCTTTGCCCATCGGGATACTTGGCCAGTGTCTGGATCGTCGTCGACCATTTCACCTGGTTGACGGCACCGCTTTCGCCCTTGGAGCGAAGCAAAATGGACACAAGCTCTTCTCTGGTGACAAGCTCATCAGCCTGCAAAAACAATTGGCTTCCTTGCTTCGTTCCGTGGACGATCCCGAGCCGATAAGCTGTTTCCGCAAAAGGAGCCATCCAACTGCTTGCAGGTATGTCGGCAAACGGCGACTGACTTGTCGTACCCGGCGCAATGCCCTTTGCTTTCACAAACATCGTCACCAGCTCGCCGCGAGTGACAGGATCGTCCGGGCGGAACGACTCGGCGTTGCCAACAGCCCCTGCTATGTAAAGTTTTTCAATTTCTTTTTTGGCCCAATGGTCGGCAATGTCTGTATAAGGTGTCGCATTCGTCTCGTTTGTCTTTGCCTCTGCGACTGGCGTGCCGATGACCAGCAAGGCTGCCAGCGAGGCCAGGATCAGTTGTTTCCTCATCATCATCCTCCAAAAAAGCGATTTGCAATCCTTTCGTTTCATTTTATCGAAACATTTCGGGAACACAATGTACAATTGTTCCCAATGGCCGCTTGGACAGAAAAATAGCGCTTTGGGCCGGGCAGCCCCGTACACCGGACCCGTTTGCCTTCGTGAAAAAAGGCCCCTGATCGGCGCATGGTGCGCCAAAATCAAGAGCCTTTTGTTCCGCGCTGCGTTATTTGGCGAAAATATGCTTGCCGATCTTCACGACTTGCGGACGAGACCAGATCCATTTGGAGGTGGCGGTCGATGGATTGAAGTAATAGAGCGCACCATTGGTTGGGTCCCAGCCTCTTACTGCTTCCCATGCGGCCCGGTAGGCCGTCTTGTTGGGGCTCAACCAGTACTGTCCATCAATGACCGCCGTAAACGCGTACGGCTCGAAAATGACTCCCTTGAGCGTGTTCGGAAAGTCTTTGGACTTCAGACGGTTCAGGGCTACCGCCGCGACGGCCACCTGCCCGGTAAAGCTTTCTCCCCGTGCTTCTGAATAGACCAACTGGGCGAGCATTTGCATCTCGTTTCGATTGACCGATACTTTTTTTAACGCCCGCCATGTATTTGTACCAGCGACGCCATCGACTGGCAGTCCGTATGCTTTTTGAAACTTTTTGACTGCCTGGACGGTGTTCGCTCCGTAGCTGCCATCCAGCCGGTCCGTATAATACCCCAACAGTTGCAGACGATACTGCAAATCCCACACATCCCCGCTCTCGCTGCCTCGCTTCAAGAGCGGCGCAGCAAAAGATTCAGCAGGGCAAACAAACGCGACGGCAAGCATCGCCGCGAGCAGGGTCGTCAATGTTTTTTTCATCCATGACATGAACATCCCCTCCTTACGCCACCATTCTACTAGCTGGCGAAAGTAGGTTCAATTCAAGCATTTTGGCAGCACAGGTAACATATGACGCGCTTTTTCCTCTTTTAGCCTTTTGGCCGGAAGATCAGGGCCATGAAAAAGCCAAAGACGATCGCCGCCGATATGCCTGCGCTGGTCACTTCAAAAATGCCGGTCACAATGCCGATCAGCCCGTGCTGCTCTGCTTCGGCCATCGCGCCGTGGACGAGGGCATTGCCGAAGCTGGTGATGGGAACGGTAGCGCCTGCCCCGGCAAACTGGACGAGCGGCTCATACAGCCCGAAGCCGTCCAGCACCGCCCCGGCGACCACCAGAGATGACATCGTATGCGCCGGTGTCAGCTTGACGACATCCATGAGAAACTGGCCGATCACACAAATGATTCCCCCTACGAGAAACGCCCATAAAAACGTCATGCTATCACTCTCCAGGTCACTCGGACTCGATGGCCACGGCGTGTGCGACACAAGGGATGCTCTCCCCTTGCTGATACGAGATGGGCGATAGCAGCGCGCCTGTCGCCACCACCAGCATCCGCTTCCATTCGCCTGCGCTCATCCTCCGTAGCAGGTGGCCATATGTAACGGTCGCAACGCAGCCGCAGCCGCTCCCTCCGGACCAGACATTCGGGTTGTCTCCATAGATGAGCTTCCCGCAATCAATGTAGCGCTGCAGCGGCACCATCACGTTATGTTTAGGCAATAGTTCCGACAAAATCGCATGCCCCACTTTCCCCAAGTCTCCCGTTACCACCAGGTCGTAGTGGTCGTGCGGGAGCTGGAAGTCGCGAAAATGCGTTTCGATCGTCGACAGCGCAGCCGGAGCCATCGCCGCCCCCATGTTGAACGGATCGGTCATCCCCATGTCCACGACTCGGCCAATCGTGGCGCCTGCTATGCGCAAGCCTTTACCTTTGTTGCCGACGACCGCTGCTCCTGCTCCCGTAACCGTCCACTGGGCGGTCGGCGGCTTCTGGGAGCCGTACTCCGTCGGATAGCGATACTGCTTTTCCGCCGCCCCGTTATGGCTCGATGTCGCTGCAAGCACATAGTCCGCCGCCTGGCTGTCCACGAGTTGCGCTGCCAGTGCCAGACCTTCCATGGCAGTTGAACACGCCCCGAAAATGCCGAGAAAAGGAATCGCCAGCGTACGTGCGGAAAAGCTGGCGGAAATAATCTGGTTCATCAAATCGCCTGCGAGAAAAAAGTTGACCTGCTCCTTCCTCAGCCCCGCTTTTTCGATGGCTTTCGAGCACGCTTCCTCCAGCAGCACTTTTTCCGCCTTTTCCCAGCTATCCTGCCCGATCATCAAATCTCCGTGCAGCGTATCGAAGTCCTCTGCCAGCGGTCCCTGCGCCTCGAACGGCCCGCCGATGGCTGCGTGGCCGAGAATAACCGGTTTCGAGGGAAACACCCACGACTGATGGCCCTGGCGCATGCGTCACCCTCCCATCGTAAACAACGTTTTTAACAGACCGATGATGAAAGCGGCAACAACCCCAAACACAATGACAGAGCCTGCGAGCTTGAACATATTGCCGCCGACGCCAAGCACCAGCCCTTCGCTTCTATGCTCGATGGCGGCTGAGGTAATCGAGTTGGCAAAGCCCGTCACCGGAACACTCGTCCCCGCCCCTGCCCATTGTGCAATCCGGTCGTAAACGCCCAGCCCTGTGAGCAGCGCCGAAAGCAGGATCAGGACAGCGACTGTCGGATTTCCGGCCGTTTTCTCGGTAAAGTCAAAGTATCGGATGAACAGCTCTGTAATCCCCTGGCCAATCAGGCAGATGAGGCCCCCCACGAAAAAGGCGCGGATGAAGTTGCGCACGAGCGGACGCTTAGGCTCATGGCGCATCGCCAACTGCTGATACTCTTGCTGCACGGGGGTCAGATTCTTCTTTTTTTGATCCGCCACTTTTCTCTCACTCCTTTTTTACCGTATCAAAAACGGCTTCAATTGGTCGATGACTTGCTGCAATTGCTCCGCGTCACGCTGATAAGTCTGTTTGGCCTCTTCGCTTTTCGTCGCAAGGGCAAACAGCTCCAGATCGGCCTGGCATTTTTTCAGTGTCGCAAACGTCAGCTTCATCGCTTGCGGGGCGGGCACCTGAATTTTGTCGTCATACAAATCGAGGTACAGCTCGCCGCCTTTGTCGACCTGGCCGAGAAACACGTTCTCCAGCGCCACGCCCGCTTTTTGCAATTGCGTGCGCACCCAACGGCGATTGTAGCCCGCTGTCGCCAACGGCTCGTCCATGATGACGCCATCCATAATGACGACCTGGTTTTCTTCTGCCGGCGACACGGTCAATTCCAACTGCTGCGGCGTCACGGGTTGGTTCTCGGACTTCAAGAGCACGCTCAGTTCCCCGTTTGTCTCCATCAGGGCGAACTCCACGTCCGCTACCCGGAACACGTTTTTGATTCGCAGTTGCTCCAGCAAATCTTCCGCCGTGAGACGTTCCTTTTTCAGATTGTCCTCCAAAATTTTCCCTTCTTTAATAAGAACGGTCGACTTGCCCTCGAAAAAGTCGCGCAGCACCTTGCTTTTGAGCGTCAGCCATTCCATCAGGACAGGGACAATCGCAAAAACACCCATGGCAATCAGACTGTGAACAATCGGTCCGTCCATCTCCGTCGCCATGAAGGCAGCGATGGAGCCGATCGTAATGCCGACGATGTATTCAATGAGCGAAAGCTGCTTGATTTGCCGCTTTCCAATGATTTTCGTCAGAATAAACAAGTATGCCAGCGCTCCCAGCGAGCGTAGCAAAATATTGAACCAGTCAGGCATGCTCCACCTCCGTCAGCCCTTAAAAGAAAAGCCAAGAGAGAGGGAGTCCCTCTCCCTCATTCACAGCAGGCTAGAAGCCTTTGTACTGTGGCTCTTCGTTCTCCAACTCTGTCACGCGTTGCTGCAGGTTGTTCACAATCGTTTGGGTTTGCTCGGCAGCTTCTGTGTACAGTTGCTTCGCTTGCTTGTTTTGCGTGCTAAGCGCGAACGACTCCAAATCTGCCTGCGCACCCTTCAGGCTGGCAAGCGCCTGTTTTACTTGTGCTCCAACTGTCATAATCCTTTCACCTCCCAACACCTATAGAATTAGCCTCTCACGCTGAAAATATGCGGTCGAGTTTGCCGTTTTTTCTGTAACTTGTTTCCAAATAATTCTATATGCATGAAAAAGGAAAGACACCCGCAGGTGCCTTCCCTCATCCAGCTATGCAATTAGCCACGGCCAGCCAATTGTTGTTCAGCGAAGGCAACAAGACGTTTTGTGATCTCGCCACCCACTGAACCGTTTTGACGGGAAGTGGTGTCCGGACCAAGCTGAACGCCGAATTCAGAAGCGATTTCATACTTCATTTGGTCCAGCGCTTGGTTTGCTTGAGGAACCACCAGATTGTTGCTAGAGCGGTTGTTGTTAGCCATCTGTAATCACCTCCTCGTCGTTGGTAGGTTTAATATGTGTGAAGTTTTCGTTGTTCATTCGCCTTTTTCATTTCCAAATTTAGACTCCAGTTGAAAAAGCAGCTCAGCGATATGGGTAGCCGCTGCCGGACGCCTTAGCTTGTCCATCTGCCGGGCGATCCTATCCTTTTGATCGGAGTGGCGCCAGCGCCTGATAATCTCCCGGATTTCCTGCGGCGTACTCGCCAGCACGGCTGCGTTTTGCTGCGTGAGAAAAGCGCTGTTATGCCTTTCCTGACCGGGCAGCGGCTGGTACAGGATCAGCGGCGTCCGCAAAGCGAGCGACTCCGCGCACGTAATGCCTCCGGGCTTGGTCACGTACACGTCTGCCGCGCCAATCCACTGCCACATGCAGTCTTCAAAGCCTTTGACGACAAGCTGGTGCCGCTGGCCGCTGTGCGCTTGCTCTGCCTCCAACTGCTTTTTTAGGCGGGCATTTTTTCCGGTTAGCGCGACGACCTGCAGCGGCTCCTCCTCTGTGAGCAAAGCGCGAATGACTTCTTCCATCTGACCGTAGCCGCCCTCGCCTCCGCCGATCAGCACCGTAAAGCGCTCCGGAGCAATTCCCAGCCGCTTTTTCCACTCGTGCCTGGCCGTCTTCTCTGCCAGGCTGAACGCATGGCGGATCGGAATGCCGCAGACGTGAATTTTTTCCGGGCGGATCTGGTAGCGCCGTTGCAGCCGCTCTGCCATCTGCTCATGCGCTACCATATAAGCGTCGATCTGCGGATCTACCCAAAAGCGGTTAATGTGAAAATCAGTCGGCACACTGACCAACCGAAACGGCTTGTCCGCCTTTTTCTTCGCATAGGCAAGCGCCGACAGGCAGTAGGCATGCGTCGCAATTACGACGTCCGGCTGTTCCGCCTGCAGCACCCGCCGAAGCAGTCGCGTCGAGAGCCACCAGCCAAGCGGCTTGGACAGCGACTTTCCCCACATCTCATCCTGTTCGTACATGCTGTGCCAGATGGGCTTGGCGTATTTGAGCATGTTGAAATAAAAAAAACGGGACAGCACGCGCAAACCCGGGCTGGCTGTCTGTAAGCCTCCGATCACCCGGGCTGATTCCGCACCGTCCATTTTTTGCAAAACCTCCTGAAGCGCCTCTGCCGCTACCCGATGCCCACTGCCTGCCCATTCCTCGGTGACCAGTAAAAAACGTTTGGCCATCAAAGCGTATCTCCTGTCGACGCGCCTTGTCCGTAACGCGCAAGCAACAACTCCTTGGACATGTAGACCCGTTTTAGCGGCATGTCGTGCTTCCACGTCTGCACCCGTCTTTTGCCGTTGGGATGAACCAGCCTGAGCATGAGCCGCAAGTACCAACGCTTGTAGCGGAAAAACCAGTTCATCGGCACGTCCGAGATGGAAAAGCCCAGCGGGGCGACTCCTTTGTGCAGCATGGTTGTGCCTACGATTCCTTTGATTTGCTCCCGCTCCTCCATCGCTTCCAGAAAGGCGGCCAACCTGGGCAGCGACTGCAAAATATGCCTGCGCAACAGCAAGGCGACCCGCAGCTCGTCCTGCACTCCCCGGCAGAGCGTAGCAAAGTAATAGTTGTGAATATGTATTTTCAAAATCAGATCGCCGTCATGAATGGTCCGCTCGTCTGACGTGCGTAATGTCTCCCCCCGATAACGCAAGGGAACGACCCGGAAGATGTTGTTCCCTTTTTCGATGTAGGTAAGTCTGGTGCACCGTTGGTAGATTTCATCCCAGTATCCCCATAGCATCAAGAGATTTGTGTTCATGTGCAACGGTTCCTTTCCAGCGATGTTTACTTTGTTTGTAGTATTCCCCAGTATCGCTTCCTTTCATTACCTCTTCAGGCCCTTTTCATCCGTCCCCACAGCATGATCGCTGCCGAGGCAATGGCCGGGAGCCACATGTGGTTAAGCATCAGCGGATTGATCCATTTCCACACGTACGGGTCTTCGAGACACATGTCCACCGCTGTAAAGGCCAACACCCCGCCGCCGAGAATGACCAGGCCTGGAAAACGGTTCATAAGCCTGGCGACCCATGTGCTTCCCCACATTAACAGCGGAATGCTCATTCCCAGTCCAAGCAAAACCAGCCATATATCGCCATGCGCCGCTCCACCAACCGCCAAAACATTATCCAGGCTCATTACAAAATCCGCCAATATAATCGTTCTGACCGCCTGGCCGATTGTCTGATTATGCGCTACCTCTGTCGTTTCCTCCTGGTTGCTCACCATCAGCTTGATGGCAATCCATAAGAGCAGTCCTCCCCCGACCGCCTTGACAAGCGGAATATCTAGCATCCAGGTCGTCACGCCCGTCAACCCGATTCGCAGGACAACAGCCCCGATCGTTCCATACAGGACAGCACGGCTTCGCTCCCGCAGAGGCAAGCCCCGACAAGCCATACCTATGATGACAGCATTGTCGCTGCTCAACACCAGATCAATCATGAAAATATGCACCAGACCCAGCCAAAAATGCTCTCCCATCCCTGCCTCCCTGGTCCATGTAAATGTTTGTCCATTCTACTTTATGCGACTAGAATCGGACTCATGATTGAATATTTTTCCGAATAAAGGCGTATTTCAGCGGATTTTGTCAATAAAAAAATCCCACAAAAAAACATTTTATCGCGAAATCGGGATAATTATACCTTGTCTAATCTTACCCTTTTCCCTTACGATTTTAGTGGGGTGGATAATGCGATGGTGGAGACTGTGACGCTTAATCTATTGAACGTTTCACGGAAAATTTTAGATTTGGCTCCAAGAATTACTACGATATGGTTACAGGAAATTGTTCGCAGTATGGAAATTCCTGTAACCATTCCTCGTGATTTTGCGGAGAAACGAACTGTGCTCTTAGCCCGTTATCTGGTGGAAGACGTAGATCAGGACATGCAGAACTGGGCACTGGATATGGGAGAGTGGCTGCGTTCGCAGGAGTTCCCCTTTTCCTCCATTTTGCGTACGTATCAGTTGTATCGAAATGTCTTTTGGCGCGTGCTTCAGCCTGAACTGCAACAATGGTCCCTCTCTCCGCAGGAGATGCACTATCTGGAGCGACAACTGGGGAAGGCGATGGATGAGAGTGTGTTCTGGGCTGTCTATCATTTCGAGCAGATGATAAACAAGGAGCTCGTGCAAAAGGAAGAAACGATTTCCTACCTGCACAATGACAAACTGACCATGCTGGGGAAAATCGCCGCCAACATGGCGCATGAGCTGCGCAATCCGCTGTGCGCGATTGAAGGCTTTCTCAAGCTGATTAGCGAGTCTACGCAGGAGCAGGCACAACTGCAGACGTACATTCAAGTCGTGATGCATGAATTCGAAAATTTGCACCGGCAAATAACAGGTTTTCTCAGCTTCTCCAAAAAACCGATTTTAGATGAAATTTTCAAAACTGTCCAAGTTGAGCAACTGCTCGCCGAAGTAGAAACGCTCATTACTCCGCGACTGGTAGGAGAAAACATACGCTTTGAAAAACAAGTCCACTCCTGCGCCCTGGCTTGTTATGAGGAAGGCTTAAAGCAGGTCGTCGTCAATCTGTTGAACAATGCGATCGACGCTGTGCAAAATCGAACAGACAAGTACATCCACGTCATTGCCACCGCTTCGGATGGCTGGCTCTATTTGAGCGTGGAAAACAACGGAGAAATGATTCCTCCCGACATTGTCGAGATTTTGTTCCAACCGTTCTTTACGACCAAGCAAAATGGGACAGGCATCGGTCTGTCTATCTGCAAAAACATTATCGACAAACATAATGGCACCATCCATTGTGATTCCAACGAAAATCGTACCCGTTTCGTCGTGTCGCTGCCGATTTTATCGCCAGAAGAAGCAGCCGTCCAGGCAGCGGTATCTACGTGAAAGCATTCATTTTCTCCGCTTCTCCGCGCAAAAAAGCCTCCTGAGATTCAGGAGGCAATGCAAGAGATCCGTTACCTATTCGTTCGGTAAGCGACCTTAGCCTTACTGTACACGAAAACATATGTTTCTACCACTGAAAACGTCAGACAGCTTTCGACATCTGTTTTATGCAGCAGTCTGTCCCTCTATAGATGATGAAAACGTTCGTGCTCTTAAGCCCCGTTTGCGGGCGTTTCCTATTGGGCTTGGGCGAATTAGCGAGCTTGGGGCTGGGCCTATACGCACACGCTTGCACACTCGCTTTCGCGCCCGCGTGCAAAAGGACCTGTGGCAAGGCTGAAGCGATATCGCCGCCTCGTCTCACAGGTCTTTTTCTGTGTGTGCTTCCTCCTTGCTTTTGTTCTTGCGTCGCTTTTGCCTCGGCCAAACGGTTCTGCCCAAGCTTGGCCGCAAGCGCTGTTTCGAGCTGAATCATCTTTTTTATTGCAAAAAAGCAGAGAGCCGATTGGTTCCCTGCTTTTTGTGTATGGAGCGGGTGATGGGAATCGAACCCACGCGACCAGCTTGGAAGGCTGGAGTTCTACCATTGAACTACACCCGCATCTGACTTATATGGTGCCGAGGACCGGACTTGAACCGGTACGGGAGAAACTCCCGACAGATTTTAAGTCTGTTGCGTCTGCCCATTCCGCCACCCCGGCAATTTCGTTACGAATCTTTGGGCAAATCATGGTCGGGAAGACAGGATTCGAACCTGCGACCCCTTGGTCCCAAGCCAAGTACTCTACCAAGCTGAGCTACTTCCC
>NZ_JBYSWV010000016.1:0-95701 GCF_058781555.1 Brevibacillus sp. FW306-2-1A-C05A | reverse complement strand
GAACGCTTAGTCATTCAAGAATCCCACCCGTACACCGCAAGGTGGAAGGCTTGCGGCTTTAGCCGTGGGAGTCTCAACAGTCAGCCCTATTGCGATTTGCCCGAATGTTATGCGGGCTGGATGATACGCAAGGCTCCACAGTCGGGGGAAATTTTTGAACCGCAGACGGTGCAGGACAAGATCGACCTCGCTTCACGCTCTACGATCTGCATCCCGGTCATTCTCGATCTGGCGGAGCGAAAAGTGATCTGGACGGACATCGCGCTGCGCTCCCACCCCCGGTTTGTCAATAACGTAGAGGCGAACGGAGGCGGCGTGGAGTGGATGGGAAGGGCGCTCACCTCGCTGGTGAAGCCCACTCTCTATGAGCTGTTCACGCTTCATGCGCAAGCGAGAGGCACGCTGACTGACCGGGCGGATGAGGCGGACACGGTTTTCTCCATGGACGAGGGAATCACTCCGTTTGACCTGGAAATCATCATGGCGGACTTTTTGTAAGCTCGCTGGTTTCGTTAGGCAAAGGGAATGAGGTGCGTGTCCATTAAGCCGGTAGTGGTGAATCCGCAGATGAAAAATGGCAAAATCAGAAACCAGAAAGCTTTGGTTGGAAATATCCGCCTGACCGGTTGCCGGCTGGAAGGATGTATTTGTTGTCTTTCATCTGCAATCTGTGGCGACCTCCTATCGGTTGCAACCCCTTTTCGGCAGGATGATTCTTCAGAAGAAACATCATGACGGGAAATACCACGATCAGTAAAAAGAGACCCAATACCGCAACAGCCATTTTCCAGTCAAACCACTGTATGAAAAACAGTGAGGCTGGCACAACTACCATTTGGCCTACGCTAAAGCCAGCCTCTATTACTCCGAATGCGAGTCCACGCCTTTTATTGAACCAATTTGTGACCATAATGGTTGCGGCTACATTGGAGGCACCTCCAACACCAATGGAAGCGAAGACACCATAGAGAATAAACAATTGCCAGAGGGAAGTTACCCATTGCGTGAAAAAATGCTCAGACCAACCAGAAGTGTGCTGCCTAAGAGAATGGACCTGGCACCAAAGCGGTCAATCAACCTGCCTGCTATTGGTTGGGATATGCCATAAATGACAAAACTCAATGTGGAGATGAGAGAAATGGTACCTCGATCCGCGGCAAAGCCATTCTCCCAAGGTTCAATAAATGCTCCGAAAGAAAGTCTTGCTCCTTGCACAGCCAACAATGCGAAAAAGGTGACAAATAAAATGATCCACGCGTAATGCACTTTGCTCTTCACAGGCTCAACGCACTCCTTATGAGTTTAATCCCAATCTGGTCAGCATGTTTTTGAATAATTTCGCTTCTTCTTCACTGAATATGGACATCGCTTCTTGATTCACTTCGTCACTGATCTGATTCAGAGGTTGTTCCAATTCCTTGCCTCGCGGAGTCAGAAAAATCAAGTTCGTCCGGCTATCATTGGGATCGGAACGACGCTCGATGAGCCCCATATTTTGCAGTCGATCGAGCACCCCCGTGATGGTTGCTCCATCCAAGCGAAGCCGACTACCCAATTCCACACCTTTTTGGCCATCTTTTTCCCATAGCGCATGTAATAGAACAAACTGCACGGGAGTAATCCCGTACGGCGATAATTTGGCCTTTTCCATTTGCCAGATTTTTTGATACGCCTTCCCGAGAAGAAACCCATAGCAATCCTCAATCCGATCCATATGTACCTCCAAATATTTTATTGGAAATCGATGTAAGAATAAGATAACACGCACACAAAAGATTTGTGTACAAATAATTAGTTCACAAAACAAAGATCAATGCCCAGTATGTTCCTATCCGCAGCTTTTGCTTGAATCCCCGGTAGCATTTGCTATTATTAAAGCAAGTGCTTGTCATAGAAAAGAACGACATTTGAATATGGTAGAAAAACAGGTCCTTGTTTTTCGCAAGCGATAGTTTGCGAATGCGAGGTTAAAAGGGAAGTTTGGTGAAAAGCCAACGCGGTCCCGCCACTGTAAAAGAGGAGCTCTTCTTCTTGGCAACGGCGCCATCCACTGCACGCCAGCGTGCGGGAAGGAGGAAGAAGAGCGAAGATCCTTGAGCCAGGAGACCTGCCTGTTTTGATGTCCACTGATTTCCTTCGGGTCAAAGGATGAGGTGAGGATTGTTGCAGTCGGCTATCCGCGCTTTGTTTTCCTTGGAGGTTTGGGGAAACAAGGCGTTTTTTTGTACGCGGAAAGCGAAACAGGAAGCAAATCGGCAAACTCTTCACTTTTTCAGTCAGGTAAATAACGAGGCTATGGAAAACATTTGAAATAGGCAACGGAGCCTAAACTGCATTTTTGGAGCGCTGTGCCTCCGAAAATTATTAGGGATGGGCAACGGGGCCTACAGTTTATTTTGGGGGTGAGCGTACTTGAGCAACAAGCGGGGCCTGTTTTTGGTCTACACCGGAGACGGCAAAGGAAAGACAACAGCCGCGGTGGGGCTGGCTGTGCGCGCGACTGGACGAGGCAAAAAGGTCATCATGATCCAGTTCATCAAGTCGCCGGAGCGCACGTACGGAGAGAAAATCATCTTCGACAAGCTGGGCATCGAAATCGTGCAAAAAGGCGTAGGCTTCACCTGGACGAAGACGCCGGAGGAGCATCGCGCGGCGCTGCAGGAAGCGTGGGCGTTCGCCCGGGAAAAGCTCGCTTCGGGCGAGTACGATGTCGTCATTCTCGACGAGCTGAACAATGCGCTGGCGATCGACCGTTTTCCGATTGCGGACGTGCTGCCGCTCGCGGACGTTTTGGAAGCGATTCAAAACAGGCCGAGCCATGTGCATCTGGTCGTGACGGGGCGGAGCGCCAAGCAGGAAATCATCGACATGGCCGATCTCGTGACAGAGATGAAGCCGATCAAGCATTACTACGATGAAGGAATACCAGCGGTGCTGGGGGTAGAGTTTTGATGAACGTACTGGAAGCGTACGGCCACGGCGGAGATTTGCTGACGGCAGCGGACCGCTTTGGGATGGAGCCGGGCCAATTCCTTGATTTCAGTGCCAATATTAACCCGCTGGGCATGCCGGACAGCGTGCGCGAGATGCTTTTGGCCTCGCTGTCTGCCGTGCTGCGTTACCCGGACCCTGGGCATCGCCAGTTTCGCCGGGCGTTGGCGCAGCGGTTGCAGTTGCCAAAGGAATGGCTTTTGCCTGCGAACGGAGCGGCAGAAGCGATGGCGCTCGCGATTCTCGGGCTGCAGCCGCAAACAGTCGGCGTGATTTATCCTTGCTTTTCGGAATATGCAGAGCTTTCCGAGCAGTTTGGCGCAACCGTCATCGGCTGCTACGGAAAAGAAGAGAACGGCTACAAGGCCGACAGCGCCGAGCTGTACCGTCTGTTCGAACAGGCTGATCTGGTGTTTGTCGGCTCGCCGAACAATCCGACTGGCATCTTGTATGAGCCACAGGAGCTGTTGCAGATGGCGGACTGGACGGCCCAGACCGATACGTGGCTGGTCGTGGACGAGGCGTTTCTCGATTTTGTGGAAGAAAGCCGCCAGTTTACGCTGGCAAGTCGGCTGGAGCGCTTTCCCCGCGTCATTTTGCTGCGGTCGATGACGAAAATGTACGCGATCCCCGGCTTGCGTCTCGGATACGCGATCGCCCAGCCTGACGCGATTGCGAAAATGCGCGCGAAGCAGGTGAGCTGGAGCGTGAATGCGCTTGCGCTTTTGGCGGGGGAGCTGTGCTTGCAAGAGCATGAGTACGAGCGGCGGACACGCAGCCTGGTCGCCAGGGAGCGCGCTGGCCTGGTCGCGTTTATTCGCGGGGAGCTGGGCTGGAAGGTCTGGCCGGGGGAGGCGAACTTTTTGCTGCTTCGCTCGCCGGAGGGCTTGCCAGCCGCACAACTGCAAGAGCGGCTCGGCAAAAAAGGCGTGCTGATTCGCAGTTGCGCCATGTATCCCGGATTGACGGCGCATGACGTGCGCATCGCCGTTCGCGGGCCAGAAGACAATGCGCGCTTGATCGCGGCCTTGCGCGAGGTACACAGCGAAGGGAGCGGGGAGCGATGAGTCTTGTGCTGGTGACAGGCGGCGTGCGCTCGGGAAAAAGCCGCTTTGCGGAAGAACTGGCGCAACAGGCCGGAGAGCGCGTCCTGTACGTGGCGACGGGTCAGGCGTGGGACGAGGAAATGCGGCAGCGGATCGAGCGGCACAAGGAGCGGCGGCCGAAGCAGTGGGGCAGCGTGGAGGTCGGCGAGCGGCTGTGCGACTACGAGCCTGCTAGCACACCTTACGACGTCGTGCTGATCGATTGCCTGTCGACGTGGGTGAGCAATCGGCTGATGAGCGTCGAGGAAGCAGAGTGGCGAAGCGAGGCGCACACAGAGGCGCTGCTTGCGGAGGCAGAGGCGTGGCTTGGGCTTGTCCGGCGCTCCCCGCAAAAAGTGATTGCGGTCACAAGCGAGGTCGGGCTGGGCGGTGTCGCCATGAATCGGCTCGGCCGCTGGTTCGCAGACGCGCTGGGCGACGTCAACCAGCGGGCTGCGCGTCAGGCAGAGAAGGTCTACGCGGTCATGGCCGGAATCCCGTGGAGGATCAAAGGATGAATGCATTTTGGCACGCGATCGCCTTTTTCACCCGGATTCCGGTTCCGTGGCTGCGCCCGTCCGACGAGGCGTGGAAAAAAAGCGTCAACTGGTATCCGGCAGTCGGGCTGGTCATAGGTATTTTGCTATGGGGAGTCCACCAGACGGGGCTTGTGCTCTTTAGCCCGTGGCTGTCCGCCGTGCTGACGCTCGCTGTCTGGGTGTACATCACAGGCGGACTGCATCTGGACGGCTGGATGGATTTGGCGGACGGACTGGGAAGCAGCCGGCCAAAAGAGCAAGTGCTCGCGATCATGAAAGATAGCCGCGTGGGCGCGATGGGGGTTTTAGCCGCGATCTTGCTACTTTTACTCAAGGCAGGGGCCGTCGCGGAGCTTGCGCATCCTGGCTGGGGTGTGCGCCTCGTATTCGTTCCTGCCATAGCGCGGACACATGTGCTGCTGTCGATTCGGCTGTGGCCGTATTTATCGCAGGAAAAAGGGATCGGCAAAGGCATCAGTGCAGGGCTGTCGCCTGTCGCCATCGCCGCCGGATACATCGTTCTCGCCGCGGCTGGCTGGTTCGCCGGAGGTTTGCAGGTCGTCGCGGCAATGGTCGTCTCGCTTTTGTTCGTGCTGTTGTTTTCCCGCTCGGTCGCCCGCAAGCTCGGCGGCCTGAACGGAGACTGCTACGGAGCAGCTATCGAGAGCGGCGAGGCGGTCATGCTGCTCGTACTGGTCGGGAGCTGGTGGACATGAAGTTGATCTGGATACGGCACGGGGAGACAGACAGCAATCGGGAGCGCAAATATCTCGGGCATAGCGACATTCCATTGAACGAAAAGGGGGAGCAGCAGGCGCGCGAGCTGGCGCGGCAATTGTCGCAGCAACTAAAACGGCCTGTCGCGCTGTACGCAAGCGATTTGCTCCGCTGCACGCAAACGGCCCGGCCGCTGGCAGACGAGTGGGGGCTGCCGATCATTTCCGTCCCGGCTTTGCGCGAGCTGTCGTTTGGCGACTGGGAGCTTTTGACCTACGAGGAGCTGATGCGCTCGGATGCCGAGCGGGCTGTCCGCTGGTACGACGACCCGTATCGCTGCAGTCCGCCGAATGGCGAGAGCTTGCAGGAACTGGGGCACCGGGTGGACGGCTGGCTGCGCAAGCTTTTGGAGCAGCGGCAAGCGGCTGCGGACGAGACTACGGTTTGCGTCGCGCACGGGGGAGTGATTCGCTGGTTTCAGGCGGTTTGGCTGGAAAACGACCCTAAGCGATATTGGCACGTAGATGGCGTAGGGCACGGAGAGGCCCTGCTGGCGCAATGGGACGGGCGACGCTGGCGAAGACTACGGCTGGAAGGTTTAAAGAGAGGGACAACATGACAGAAGTATGGATATTGTGCGCGGCATACGTGATTGACCGGGTGGTCGGCGACCCGCGCAGCCTGCCGCATCCGGTGGTCATGATCGGCTGGTGGATTACGCGGCTGGAACGGGTAATTCGCGCGGCAGTCAAGCGGGAATCGCAACTGAAGCTGGCTGGCGTCCTGCTCCCGCTGTTGATCGTCACAGGCAGCTACGCGGTCGTCTGGCTGCTGTTATGGGGAGCGGCGTTCATTCATCCGCTGCTCTCGTGGGTGTTGAGCGCGTGGCTCATCTCCACGACGATTGCCACAAAAGGACTCGCGGACGCGGGACTGGAGATCGCCCGCCACCTGCTCGCCGGGGACATGGCAGCGGCGAGGCGCTCTCTGTCGATGGTGGTCGGCCGCGATACGGATCAACTGGACGAACCGGAGATTTGCCGGGGGGCCGTGGAGACGGTGGCGGAAAACATCGTCGATGCGATCGTTTCCCCGCTGATCTATGCCGCGATTGGCGGCGCGCCGCTGGCGATGGCGTACCGGGCAGCCAACACGCTGGACTCGATGGTCGGCTACAAAAACGAAATGTACAAAAATCTCGGCTGGGCGTCCGCCCGCTTCGACGACGCGATGAACTACATACCCGCCCGGCTGACGGCATTGCTGTTGGTAATCGCAAGCGGGCTGCAGCGGCTGGATTGGCGACAGTGCTGGGCGATGATTCGCCGGGACGCGCATCTGCACCCGAGCCCGAACAGCGGGCTGCCGGAAGCGGGAGTGGCTGGCGCGCTGGGCGTGCAACTTGGCGGGCTCAACTACTACCAGGGAGTGCCTTCCAACCGGGCGCGGCTCGGGGATGCGCATCGGCCGTTGGCTGCGGCGGATATTATGGCGACGATTCGGCTGATGTATCTCACCTCCTTGCTGTGCCTGCTCGTGTGCCTGGCGATTGCGGCTGCCATTGCTTTTATATAGGGCGGCACTTGAAACGAAGCGTAAGACAACGGAAGAAATGAGAACGAACGAGATAACGGCTGCCTGCGACACGCAGGCAATGGAAAGGGGAGGGGCCGTATGAGCGGCAAGTTGTTTGTGATCGGGTTTGGCCCAGGAAGTTTTGAGCATATCACCAAGCGGGCGCGGGAGGCACTGCAAGAGTCGGACGTCATTATCGGCTATTCGACTTACGTGGATTTGATCCGCGGACTTTTGACCAACCAGGAGATCGTCAGCACCGGGATGACGGAGGAAGTGACGCGTGCGCGCGAGGCGGTGCGTCAGGCCGAGGAAGAAGGCAAAAAAGTAGCGGTCATCTCCAGCGGCGACTCCGGCGTCTACGGGATGGCGGGACTGGTCTACGAGGTGCTGGTGGAAAAAGGCTGGACAGAAGCGACAGGCGTTCCGATCGAAATCGTGCCGGGCATCTCGGCGATCAACTCCTGTGGCGCGATCCTCGGCGCTCCGATTATGCACGACGCCTGCACGATCAGCTTAAGCGACCACTTGACGCCGTGGGAGCTGATTGCCAAACGGATTGACGCAGCCGGGATGGCCGACTTTGTCATTGCGCTGTACAACCCGCGCAGCGGCAGGCGGACGCGGCAGATCGTCGAGGCGCAGCGCATTCTGCTGCAATACCGCTCGCCAGATACCCCTGTCGGTATCGTGAAGAGTGCCTACCGCGAGCGCGAGACGGTTGTCGTGACGACGCTTGCGCAAATGCTCGAGCACGACATCGGCATGCTGACGACGGTCATTATCGGGAACTCTTCGACGTTTGTCTACGATGGCAAAATGATTACGCCGCGCGGCTATCAGCGCAAGTACACGCTGTCTGCGGATGAGCAGCCGCTGAAGCCGCACCAGCGCCTGCGCGTGGAAAACGAACCGTGGTCGCTCGAAGCAAGCGGCGAAAGCGTCAACGCCTCTGCGGCCAAGCCAGCCGAGCCTGCGAGCGAGCGCCCTGTGCTGGCTGGGGAAGCTGCGAAGCCAACGGCGCCGGAAGCGGCGTTTTCCGGCACGGCGACCAGTACGGCTGTTCTGGAAGCGCCGCCAGTCGAACAAAAGGTGGAGACAGCAAAGCCCGAAGCAGAGCGTCCGCCATTCGAATGGGCGATGCAGGCGCTGAATGCGATCCATGCAGCCAAAGGCATCGAAACGACGCCTGCCACAGCAAGCAACGTGCGTCCAGCCTCGGCGTTTCAGCCGGAAATGATTTTCGAATTTGCGGTCAGTCCAGGCGTCGCCAACAAAAAAATTACGCCGCAGCAAATGATGGCCATTGCCGAGGTGGCGGGTGAAAAGGGCGAGATCGAATACACGCCGCACCACCAGATGATTTTGCGCGTGCCGACTGCCGACCCTGACAGCATTACAGGCCGACTGCGCGAGCTTGGGCTGATCCTCAGTCCGATCGGAGACGTGTTGCAGGTAAAAGCGTGCGATTTTTGCGACGGCGAGAAAAAAGACAGCATTCCGTATGCGGAGGAGCTGCACCGAAGACTGGGCGGAAAAGAAATGCCGAAGGAGCTGAAAATCGGCTTCAACGGCTGCGGAATGGCCTGCTACGGAGCGGTTCAGGAAGATATCGGAATCGTGTTCCGCAAAGGCAAGTTCGACCTGTTCCTGGGCGCGAAAACAGTCGGGCGCAATGCGCACTCCGGCATTCCGGTCGCGGAAGGCATCGACAAGGAGGATATCGTGCCGATTGTCGAGCGAATCGTGAATCGATTCAAAAAAGAGGCATTTCCGAACGAACGCTTCCACAAGTTTTTCCAACGGGTAGGCGAACTGGAAGGCTACGCCTGGTACGAACCGGCCAAGGCGGAAATCGAGAACGCCGCTTGCGGAGATTGATCGGTTGTTCGAACAAATACGAGGGGGAAACGAAATGGACGCGGTATTATTTGTAGGACACGGGAGCAAGGACCCGGAAGGCAACGAAGAAATCCGGCAGTTTGTCGCTTCGCTTGCGCCAGAGCTGGATGTGCCGATCATCGAGACGTGCTTTCTGGAGTTTGCGCGCCCAGACATGCTGCAAGGCTTGAATACGTGCGTCGCTCGCGGCGCTACGCGGGTGGCGGTCATTCCGATCATCCTGTTCTCTGCGGGACACGCGAAAATCCACATTCCGGCGGCAATCGACGAGGCGAAGGAGCTGCATCCGCACGTGCAGTTCATCTACGGCCGTCCGATCGGCATTCACGAGGAAGTCATCAACATCCTGTCTACACGGATGGCGGAAGCGGGCTTTGCCTCCGGCGAAGACCACGACGACCTGGCAGTGCTCGTGATCGGGCGCGGCAGCAGCGACGCGGACGCCAACAGCGATATTTACAAAATGTCCCGCCTGTTCTGGGAGCGCTACAAGGCGCGCTGGGTAGAGACGGCTTTCATGGGCGTGACCTATCCGCTCTACGACGAGGGCGTGGAGCGCTGCCTGAAGCTCGGCGCGAAGCGGATCGTGCTCTTGCCGTACTTCCTGTTTACCGGCGTGCTGATTAAGCGGATGAGCGATCAACTGGAAAAGTTCCGCCAGCAATACCCGGAAGCCCAGTTTGAGATGGCTGAGTATTTCGGCTTCCACCCGCTGTTAAAAGAAGTGATGAAGGACCGGATCGAGGAAGCGCTGCACGGGGAAGTGAAGCTGAACTGCGACACCTGTCAGTACAGGCTGGCAGCGATGGAGCACATCGACCATCACCACCACCATCATGACGACGAGCACGGTCATGGTCACCATCACCATCATCACCACCATGGTCATCATCACGATCATGACCACGACCACGAGCACCACCATGGTCACGATCATCACCACGCTCACGACCATCACCATGACCACGACCATGACCACAAGCATGAGCATAAACACGACCACGTATCGAAGTAGGAGGAGACACAGCATGATTCTGGTACTGGCTGGAACGAGCGACGCCCGCGAATTGGCCCTGTTAATCAAGGAAAACGGCTACGACCTGCTGACGACGGTCGTAACGGACAACGCTGCGAAAAGCATGGAAGAGGCAGGCGTGCCTGTCCAGGTCGGACGCTTGAGCGCGGACGACATCCAGCAGTTGATCCGGGAAAAAGGCGTGCGGTGCGTGGTAGACGCAAGCCACCCTTTTGCCGAGGAAGCCTCGAAAAACGCCATGGCTGGCGCGCAGGGCGCAGGTGTGCCGTACATCCGCTACGAGCGGGAAAGCCTCGCTGCGCCAGGCAGCGAAAAGCTGATCGTCGTCGAGGATTACGTGCAGGCGGCTGAGCTTGCCGCTGAAAAGCGCGGGGTCATCATGCTGACGACAGGCAGCAAGACGCTGAAAACGTTCACGGATCGCCTCTTGGGCCTGCCGGATACGACTTTGGTCGCCCGGATGCTGCCGCGCCTCGACAACATGCAAAAATGCGAGGAGCTCGGCGTGGAGCAAAAAAACATCGTCGCGATGCAAGGGCCTTTTTCCAAGGAGCTGAACAAAGCGCTCTACGCCCACTACGGCGTGACGCTGATGATTACGAAGGAGAGCGGCAAGGTCGGCGCATTTGACGAAAAGGTGGAAGCGGCGCTGGAAATGGGCATCGAAACCATCGTCATCGGCCGGCCGAAAATCGACTACGGGACCAAGTTTTCCGATTACGAAAGCGTGCTGAACCAGCTCAAAGCGGTCGTTCTATAAGCGCCAGGCCGTGTGCATGCAATGAGCACCTACCCCAAACAACTGACTGGAGGAAACCAACCATGGATTTCAAGACGGAATTCAAGCCTTTGACTGTACAACCGCAAGAGATCGAGGACATGAGCTTTCAGATCATTACCGATGAGCTAGGCGAGCATCCTTTTACCGCCGAACAATTTCCTGTCGTGCAGCGCGTCATCCACGCTTCCGCAGACTTTGACCTCGGACGCAGTCTCGTCTTCCACCCGGATGCTGTCCAATCCGGCATTGAAGCGATCCGCAGCGGCAAAATCGTCGTCGCGGACGTGCAAATGGTTCAGGTCGGCATCAGCAAAAACCGGATCGAGAAGTTCGGCGGCCAAGTGAAGGTGTACATCTCCGACCGCGACGTCATGGAAGAAGCGAAACGCCTCAACACGACGCGCGCGATCATTTCCATGCGCAAAGCGGTGAAGGAAGCAGACGGCGGCATTTTCTGCATCGGCAACGCGCCGACAGCGCTCCTGGAGCTGATCCGCATGGTCAAGGAAGGCGAAGCGAAGCCAGGTCTTGTGATCGGGATGCCAGTCGGCTTCGTCTCTGCGGCAGAGTCCAAGGAAGAGCTGGCGAAGCTCGATATTCCGTTCATTACGAACATCGGGCGCAAAGGCGGAAGCCCTGTGACAGTAGCTGCATTGAATGCCATTTCCATCATGGCGGAACGGTTGGGATAAAAGAGATGGCAGCCAAAGCAGCGTCGGACGAAAAAGAGGCAAAACCCCTCCGCCACGGCTATACAACGGGAGCATGCGCAACGGCGACGACCAAGGCTGCTTTGATCGCGCTGATTACCCAGGAGCCGCAGTCAGAGGCGACCATCCGCCTGCCGATAGGCGAGGACGTGACGTTTCGGATGGAGAGCTGCGAATTTTCGCCGGAAAAAGCGACGGCGGGCACGATCAAGGACGGCGGCGACGACCCGGATGCGACCCACGGTGCGCTGATTCTCTCCACCGTGGAATGGTCCGATGAGCCTGGCATTATACTGGACGGCGGCGTTGGTGTCGGTCGGGTGACCAAGCCAGGGCTGCCTGTTCCGATCGGAGAAGCGGCGATTAACCCCGTCCCGCGCAAAATGATTCGGGAAACCGCGCAGGCGGTGCTCGATGAGTACGGAACAAAGCGCGGGATCAAAATCGTCATTTCCGTGCCTGCAGGCGAGGAAATCGCCAAAAAAACATTGAATGGACGACTCGGCATACTCGGCGGCATCTCTATTTTGGGGACGCGCGGAATCGTGGTGCCGTTTTCCACTTCTGCCTACAAAGCGAGCGTGGCGCAAGCGATCAACGTCGCCAAGGAGGCGGGCTGCGACCACATCGTCCTGTCCACGGGCGGCAAGAGCGAATCGTTCGGGATCGCCACCTACCCGGAGCTGTCCGAGGAAGCGTTCGTGGAAATGGGAGACTTTGTCGGTTTTGCGCTCAAGCAATGCAAGAACCGAAACATGCGCAAGGTGACCTTGGTTGGAATGATGGGCAAGTTTTCCAAAGTGGCGCAGGGCGTCATGATGGTCCACTCGAAAAGCGCCCCTGTCGACTTCGGCTTTCTCGCCCAGATGGCAGAAGAGGCGGGCGCGCCGCAGGAGCGGACCCGCGAGATACTCACCGCGAACACGGCCTCGCAGGTTGGCGATCTGATGGCAGATACGCCTGCCTTTTTCGAGATCATGTGCGCGAACTGTTGCCGGGCAGCCCTGAAGGAAGTGGGCGGCGGTATGGAGGTAGAAACCATCATCATTACTATGAAAGGGTCCCTGTTGGGAAGGGTGACGATCAATGACACAAGCGATGAAAGTGATCGGGATCGGGGATGACGGACAGCAAAGCCTGCTGCCGTTGTACCGGACCTGGATTGAAGAGAGCGAGCTTCTGGTCGGCGGAGAGCGGCATCTGGGCTTTTTTCCGGAGTACAAAGGGGAAAAACGGGTGCTGAAAGGCGGCTTGTCCGCGATGGTGGAGGAGCTGCGCTCCGAGACGCGCAAGACGGTCATTCTCGCTTCGGGCGATCCGCTCTTTTACGGGATCGGCAGCTTGCTGGCGAAAAAGCTGAACGTGGAAATTTACCCGCACCTAAGCTCCATTCAGCTCGCTTTCGCCAAAATGGGCGAGGCGTGGCAGGATGCGGCGCTCGTCAGCGTGCACGGCCGCAGTATCAAGGGACTGGCGCAGCGCATCGACGGGAAGGAAAAGGTCGCACTGCTCACCGACCGGGAAAACTCGCCAGCGGCTATCGCCCGTTATTTGCTGTCGTTTCAGATGACGGAATACGAGGCGTTCGTGGCCGAGAACCTGGGCAGCGCCGAGGAGCGGACGGGCTGGTACACGCTGGAGGAAATGGCAGATGGCGTCTTTTCCGATCTGAATGTCGTGATTTTGAAAAAACGCCGTCCAGGCCCGGTCTGGCCGTTTGGAATCGCGGATGAAGAGTTTTCCCAGCGCAAGCCGGACAAAGGACTGATTACGAAAAAAGAAGTGCGCATTGTAAGCATCGCCCAACTGCAACTGCACATAAAAAGCATCGTCTGGGACATCGGCACGTGCACAGGCTCTGTCGCCATCGAGGCGGCGCGGATCGCGCGGGAAGGCGAAGTGTACGCCGTGGAGAAAAACGCGGACGATTTGGAAAACTGCCGCCAGAACATGGCGAAGTTTCGCACGGATTTGACCGTTGTGCATGCGCGCGCGCCGCAAGGACTGGACGAGTTCCCGGATCCGGATGCCGTGTTCATCGGCGGCAGCGGCGGGGAATTGCGCGAGCTTTTGCATATTTGCTGCACGCGTCTGCGTCCGGGCGGCCGAATCGTGGTCAACGCCGCGACAATCGAGACGCTGTACGAAGCGACGCAAGCTTTTGCAGACGAAGGCTTTGAAACATCGGTGACATTGGCGCAGTTGTCGCGCAGCAAGCCGATTTTGTCTCTGACGCGGTTTGAGGCGTTGAATCCGATCTACATCATCACGGCCTGGGCCAAACAGACAGAGGAACAAGGGGGAGACAGCAAGTGAGCAAGATCGGAACATTGTACGGGCTGGGCGTAGGTCCAGGCGACCCGGAGCTGATTACTGTCAAGGCATTCCGCCTGTTGCAGCAATCTCCGGTGATCGCGTACCCGAAAAAGCGGATGGGCAGCAAAAGCTACGCGCACCAAATCGCCGAGCTGTACGTGCAGCAGTCAGAAAAAGAAATGCTCGGACTGGTGTTCCCGATGACGCGGGACAAGGAAATTTTGGAGCGCGAGTGGAACAAAACGGTGGAAATCGTCTGGGAGCGTCTGTCCGAGGGAAAAGACGTCGCGTTCGTGACGGAAGGCGATCCGATGTTTTACAGCACGTTTATCCACATGATGCGGGTGATGCACGACGCGCACCCGGAAGTGCCTGTGGTGACCGTGCCGGGCGTATCCTCGTTTCTCGGAGCAGCTTCGCGCTTCAACCTGCCGCTTGCGGACGGCGACGAGCAGATCGGAATTATTCCGGCGACAGAAGACCGGGAAGCGATGCGCAAAGCGCTTGAGAACCACGATACCGTCGTGTTTTTGAAGGTAGCGAAAGTGCTGCCGATGATAATCGGTTTGCTGCAAGAAATGGGACTCAGAGACAAAGCCGCCGTCGCGACAAAGGTCACCTCTTCCGAAGAGATGGTCTGGACGGACATGCGCGAGCTGGAGCGGGCAGAGCTTGGCTATCTTACACTGATGGTGGTGAAAAAGGGATGAAACTGTACATAGTGGGAGCGGGTCCCGGCGACCCTGACTTGATTACCGTAAAAGGCTTGAAGCTTTTGCAAAAGGCAGACGTGATTTTGTACACCGACTCGCTCGTCAACGAAGAGCTGGTGGCGCTCGGCAACCCTGACGCTGAGGTGCTGCACAGCTCCGGCATGGCCTTGGAAGAAATGGTGGCGCTGATGGTGGACCGGATCAGCAAAGGCAAAACGGTCGTGCGCCTGCATACGGGCGATCCGTCTGTGTACGGGGCGATCATGGAGCAGATCGCGCTGTTGAAGGCAGAAGGCATCGAGGTGGAAATCGTGCCGGGCGTAAGCTCTGTGTTTGCGGCGGCAGCGGCGGTCGGTGCGGAGCTGACGATTCCCGAGCTGACCCAGACGCTGATCCTCACCCGCGCGGAAGGACGCACGCCTGTGCCAGACAGGGAAAAGCTGCGCTCACTCGCGGAGCATCATTGCACGCTGGCTCTGTACCTCAGCGCGACTTTGACGAAAAAAGTGGTGCGCGAGCTGATCGAGGCGGGCTGGAGCGAGGATACGCCCGTCGCTGTCGTGCAGCGGGCGAGCTGGCCGGATCAGTTGATCGTGCGCACGACCTTGAAAAACCTGGACGAAGACATGGGCAAAAAAGGGATTCGCAAGCACGCGATGATTTTGGCCGGCTGGGCTTTGGACCCGGACATTCACGAAAAAAGCGAGCAATACCGTTCCAGGCTGTACGATAAAACCTTCACGCACGGGTACAGAAAAGGTGTGAAAGAATGATAATCGAACTGGTCGAAGGAGAAATTCCTGTCATCCGTCAGCAGGGCGATTACGCGATTGTCGCCATCACGAAGCACGGGGTCGAGATGGCCCGCGATCTGGCGCAAAAATTTCCCGGGACAGACCTGTACTACATGAGCAAGTTCGCGCGCGGGGATGAGGAAGCGCGCGGCATCCAGCTTTTTTCCAACAGCGTGCGGATGCTGTTTCCGGCGCTGTGGCCTGTGTACAAAGGGCTGATTGTCATCATTTCGCTCGGGGCGGTCGTGCGCATGATCGCGCCGCTGCTCGAAGACAAAAAGAAAGACCCGGGCGTCGTTGTCGTCGACGACCGGGGGGAGAACGTCATCAGCGTGCTGTCCGGCCATCTGGGCGGGGCCAATGAGCTGGCCCGCGAAGTGGCGGCGGTCATGGGCGCCCGCCCGATCATCACGACCGCGTCCGACGTGCAGAAGACGATTCCGGTCGATTTGTTCGGTCGCCGTTTTGGCTGGGAGTGGGACTCTGCCGACAAGCTGACGCCTGTGAGCGCCTCGGTCGTCAACGAGGAACACGTAGCGGTCGTCAACGAATCCGGCGAACGCGACTGGTGGATGCACGACACGCCGATGCCGCCGTCGATCAGGGAGTATGCGAGCATCGCCGAAGCACAGGCTGCCAAGCCGCACGCGGCCCTCGTCGTAACTCACCGCCTGCTTGCGCCGGAGGAACAGCCGATTTTGGACAACGGCGTCCTGTACCGCCCCAAGGTGATCGTGTTGGGGATGGGCTGCAACCGGGGAACGTCTGCGGAGGAGATCGAGGCGGTCATCCGCGAGACGCTGGACGAACTGCAATTTTCGCTCAAGAGCGTCAAGGCGCTGGTTACCATCGAGCTGAAAAAAGACGAGGCCGGGTTGCTCGCCGTATGCGAGAAATACGGCTGGCCGTTCGTCTGGTACTCACCACAGGAGCTGAACCAGGTGGAAATCAGCGAGCCGTCCGAGACGGTGTTCAAGTTTACGGGAGCGTACGGGGTGAGCGAGCCTGCGGCCAAGCTGTACGCAGGCGTCGACGAGCTGGTGCTGACCAAGAAAAAGTCGGGCAACGTCACCATTTCGGTCGCCCTGATGCCCTATCATAAGGAGGAGCGCGCATGATGGACAGCCGCCGTATCGTAATCGCCGGAACAGGCAGCGGAGCGGGGAAAACGACGGTAACCATCGGGCTGATGGCTGCCCTGATCCGCAAAGGCTATATGGTGCAAGGCTTCAAGTGCGGTCCTGACTACATCGACCCGACTTACCATACCGCGGTGACGGGCAGAGCGTCGCGCAATCTGGACAGCTTCATGCTGGAGCACGACGTCGTGAAGGAGATTTTTGTCCGCGGCAGCGACGGCGCGGATATTTCGATCATCGAAGGCGTCATGGGCATGTACGACGGCAAGGAAGCGACCAGCGACAAGGGCAGCACGGCCGAAATCAGCATTTTGACCGGATCGCCTGTATTGCTCGTCGTCAACTGCCAGAGCATGGCGCGCAGTGCGGCTGCGATTGTAAAAGGCTTCCAGTTGCTCAATCCGCAGGCGAAAATCGTCGGAGTGATCGCGAACAAGGTCGGCAGCGAAGGCCACCACAAAATCGTCAAGGCCGCGATTGAGCAGGAGTGCGGGATTCCGGTCGTCGGCTACCTGAAGCGGGAAAATGAGCTGGAAATTCCCGAGCGCCATCTGGGGCTTGTGCCGTCTGTGGAGCGCGGCGAGCTGGCGCCGCTGTTTGCCAAGCTGGCTGACCTGATCGGGGAGACGGTAGACCTGGACCTGGTCTGGGAGCTGGCCAAAGCCGAGCCGCTGCAAGTGGAGCCGAAGCTGTTCGCACCGCGCGAGGCGGCTTTCGACGTCACGATTGCCGTAGCGAAAGACCCGGCATTCCATTTTTACTATCCGGAAAATCTGGAGCTGCTGCAAGCGTACGGCGCGAAGCTGGCCTTTTTCTCGCCGCTTGCGGGGGAGGGCGTACCGGAAGCAGCGGACGGCTTGTACATCGGGGGAGGCTTCCCGGAGGAGTTTGCCGCCGAGCTGTCGCAAAACGAGGCGGTGAAGGAATCGTTCCGCCAGGCGGTCAAAAAAGGCTTGCCGACCTTGGCCGAGTGCGGCGGATTCATGTTTTTGACCGAGGCGATTGTGACGACAGACGGGGAGAGCTATCCGATGGTCGGACTCATCCCCGGCAAGGTGACGATGCAAAAAAAATGGGCGGCGCTCGGCTATCGCGAGGTGCGCGGCAAGGAGGGCAACTTCCTGATCGGTCCAGAGGAACAGGCAAAAGGCCACGAGTTCCACTATTCGACCTATGCCACCGACGAGCAGCTCCCTGCGGCCTACGAGACAAAAGGGCTGCGCGGCACCAAGCCGGAGGGCTTTGCCAGGGACAATCTCGTCGCGGGGTACACGCATTTGCATTTCGGCTCCAACCCGGCGCTGGTGAAGCGCTGGCTCGGTTTGTGCGCGGAGGTGGCCTCCCGTGCCTAAAGCGCTCCCGCTGATGATTCAGGGAACCAGCTCCGATGCCGGAAAAAGTGCGATCGCGACAGCGCTCTGCCGCATTTTTGCCCAGGACGGCTACAAAACGGCGCCGTTCAAGTCGCAAAACATGGCGCTCAATTCCTATGTGACGCTGGACGGAAAAGAAATCGGGCGGGCACAGGGCGTTCAGGCGGAGGCGGCGGGCATTCTCGCCACGACCGACATGAATCCGATCCTCATCAAGCCGACGCGGGATTCGGAGTCGCAGATCGTGGTGAACGGCGAGCCGTACGCCAACATGAAAGCGATGGCGTATCGGACGGATTTTTACGACGAGGGACTGCGCATCATTCAGGAGTCGTATCAGCGGCTTGCTGCCGCTTACGAGCGCATCGTCATCGAAGGAGCGGGCAGTCCGGCGGAGATCAACCTGAACGACCGCGAGCTGGTCAACATGCGGGTTGCCCGCCTGACGAACGCTCCGGTCATTTTGGTGGCGGACATTGAGCGCGGCGGCGTGTTTGCCAGCCTCGTCGGCACGCTGCAACTGCTTGAACCCAAGGACCGCGACCGGGTGATTGGCGTCATCATCAATCGTTTTCGCGGCGATCTGACGCTGTTGCAGCCAGGTCTGGACTGGTTCGAGCAGTACACAGGCAAGCCTGTGCTTGGCGTGGTGCCGTTTATTCCCGACTTGTGGATCGACGCGGAGGATTCGCTCATTTTGCACCGTTACCAGGGCAAGCGGGAGACGCCGCGCGAGCTGGATATTGCCGTCTTGCGCTACCCGCGCATCTCCAATTTTACGGATGTCGACCCGTTTTTTGTGGAGCCGGACTGCCGTCTGCGCTTTGTGACCCGGCTGGAAGAGTTGGGCGAGCCGGACCTGATCGTGCTGCCCGGCAGCAAAAATACGTTGGAAGACTTGCAATTTTTGCGCGAGACGGGACTGGCCGAGGCGGTGAAAAAGCTGCATCTGCAAGGCAAGTCGTACGTGGTCGGCCTGTGCGGCGGCTATCAGATGCTCGGCGAGTCGATTCTGGACCCGGCTTGTGTGGAGTCGCCGCTGCAACAGCTTGACGGGCTGGGCCTGATTCCGATGGTGACGACGATGGAGCAGAAGAAAACGACGGTGCTGTCCCGCGGGGAAGCCACATTCGCCGGAGAACAGCTTACGCTCGAAGGCTACGAGATTCACATGGGCCAATCCGTTTATGCCAAGAGCGAATGTCCTTTTATTCAGATGGGAGATCGGGCAGAAGGCTACTGTCACGAGGAACGCCGGCTGATCGGGACGTATTTTCACGGACTGTTCCACAACGACCGCTTCCGCACGCTCTTGCTGAACGCGATTCGCGCGAAAAAAGGGCTTGCGCCGATCACAGAGCGCCCATCTTTCGTGGCGCTTCGCGAGCAGGGCTACGATCTCTTGGCGGATACGGTACGCCGTCATGTGCGGTTGGATGCGATTGAAGAACAGATGAAGGCTTATCAGGAAAAAGAGGTGCGTAGATGATGGCAGGCTTGGAAAAGCGATTTCCGGCGATTGCGCCGCGAAACCAGGAAGCGAGTGAGCAAACGAGACAGCATGTGGATCAACTGACAAAGCCGCTGGGCAGTCTGGGACGTCTGGAGGAGCTGGCCGTCGAGCTGGCCGCGATGACGGGCGAGACGTTTCCGGTCGTCACGCCGCCGGGCGTACTCGTTTTTGCCGCCGATCACGGGGTGGCCGCAGAAGGAGTGTCGGCCTACCCGCAAGAGGTGACGGCGCAAATGCTCTTGAATCTGGTGAACGGCGGCGCGGGCATCAACGTTTTCGCACGGCAAATCGGCGCGATGCAAAAGTTCGTCGATGTCGGCGTGGCAGTAGAGGTCGAGGCGCCAGGCGTCATCAACAGAAGAATCAGGGCAGGCTCGGGCAACATGCTGAAGGAAGCCGCCATGTCCGCTGACGAAGCGCAGCGCACGCTCGCGGTCGGCATCGAGCTGGCAGAGCAGATTATCGACGAAGGCGCCAAGGTGCTGATCGTCGGAGAAGTAGGAATCGGCAACACGACGGCGAGCAGCGCAATCCTGTCTGCCTTGACCGGGGCGGACCCGGACGAGATCGTCGGCCGCGGCACAGGACTGGACGATGCGGGCTGGCAGCGCAAAAAAGCGGTCGTGCGCGAGGCGCTCGCCCTGCATCGCCCGGATGCCAACGAACCGCTGGACGTCCTGGCAAAAGTAGGCGGGTTGGAGATCGGCGCGATGGCAGGCGCGATGATCGGCGCGGCTTCGCGGCGCGTTCCGGTGCTCTTGGACGGCTTTATCGCCACCGTGGCGGCACTGCTGGCCGTGCGGCTTGCGCCTGCGGTCGCAGACTACCTGATTGCCGGGCATCGCTCCCAGGAGCCGGGGCACGCTTTTGTGCTGAACGTACTCGGCAAACAGCCGCTGCTCGACTTAAACCTGCGACTTGGCGAAGGCAGCGGAGCGGCCGTTGCGTTTTCGATCGTCGAGGCGTCGTCGCGAATGGTTCGGGAGATGGCGACATTCGCATCGGCGGGGGTCAGCGACCGATGAGCGGCGCAGGCAAAGTGTATCTCGTCGGCGCAGGCCCAGGCGACCCGAAGCTGATTACCGTAAAAGGTCTGGAATGTCTGCAAAAGGCAGACGTAGTCGTCTATGATCGGCTGGCGAATCCGGCTTTGCTCGCGCATGCGCCCGAGACAGCGGAGCGCATCTACTGCGGCAAGCTCCCCGATCATCACACGATGCGGCAGGAGTCGATCAATGAGGTGCTGGCCGCAAAGGCGCTGGAAGGCAAAGTCGTCGTGCGGCTGAAAGGCGGCGATCCGTGCGTCTTTGGCCGCGCGGGAGAGGAAGCGGAGTATCTGGCTACGCGCGGCGTCGCGTTTGAAATCGTGCCGGGCGTGACGGCAGGAATCGCCGCTTCGGCGTACGCGGGCATCCCGGTGACGCATCGCGATCACGGCTCGTCGTTTGCCGTGGTGACGGGGCATTTGCGCGAGGACAAACCGGAGCTGGCCGTGGAAAAATGGCGGGCGCTGGCAGGCGGGATCGACACGGTTGCTTTTTACATGGGCGTCGCCAACCTGCCGCTCATCCGCACGCAGTTGATGAAGCACGGCCGCGATCCGAAGACGCCCGTCGCCGTCATCTCCTGGGGGACGCTGCCAAAGCAGGCTGTCGTCACAGGCACGTTGGCGGATATCGAGGAGCGCTTGGCAGAAAATAGCCATATCACCAATCCGGCGATCATTCTCGTCGGAGACGTCGTGAAAATGCGGGAAAAGATTAACTGGTTCGAGGCTTCGCTCGGTCTGAACGAGGGGATTCCCGGGTAAGCCAGGGCAGGCGAGGCGGGCAAGCGGATGAGGCGGTCGGAGGAGCCATCCGCTTGGTTGCCTGAAACATTTTGGGAGGAGGGATGCCGGATGCGGCCGTATGCCATGATGGTCAACCTGGAAAACAAACGCTGCGCAGTCGTCGGCGGCGGGCAAGTCGCGGAGCGGAAAATCGCCAGTCTGCTTGCCGCTGGGGCAGCCGTCAGCGTCGTGAGTCCCTCCTGCACAGCGTTGATCCGCGAATGGGAGCAAGCTGGCAAGCTGACGCTCCGGCTGCGCCCGTTCGTCCCCGAAGACGTCGCGGACGCCGTGCTCGTCATCGCGGCGACCAGCGATCCGGCTGTCAACCTGGCCGTCTATGAGGCGTGCGGGCCGCAGCAGTGGGTCAACGTGGCAGACCGTCCCGACCTGTGCTCGTTTACGGTTCCGTCCGTAGTCGAGCGCGGCGACCTGACCGTTGCCATCTCCACCGGAGGAAACAACCCGGGCCTGGCGAAAAAAATGCGCCGCCAACTGGAAGCGTGGATCGGGCCGGAGTACGAGGACTACACGCTCTTCTTGGGCAAAATGCGCCGCCGCGTACTCGCGCTGGATGAGCTTCGCCCGGCAAACAAACGCGCCATTTTGGCAGAGCTGTTGGACGACCGCTTTTTGCACTGGACCCGAAGCGGGGAGATCGAGCGGAGGGACCGGGAGGCAGAGGCGGTTGTCGCGGGATGGCTGGAAAGACAAGAAGAAACATGAACGGAAACAACCTGAGCCTGTTCAGCATATGGGCTTGGGTTATTTTTTTGTGAAAAAGATGACTGCATCCTGAAATGCGCTTTTGTGGTAAAATTTAGTATATGAAGCTATCGGCGCATCCAATTTTCATTCAAGCTCCCATGAGATGTACCGGGACGAGCGATAAACAGGAGTAGGAGAAGATAATTATGAGGCATACTGGCAGAAAAAGATTTTGGAAACGAATGTCGATTCTCACGCTTTTATCCGTATTTGCAGTGGGCAGTTTCGCAGGTGTGAGTCAACAGGTACACGCAGTTGAGCAAAAATCCGCAAAGCTTCTTTCAGAACAACAGGCTGTAGAAGCGGCGAAGAAATGGATGGATATCCCCGCAGGCTACCAATATTCTTACGGACTATACTTCGAACCGTACGAAGAGGACAAGACACCGTACGGAGCATGGTTTCTCGCCTGGCATCACCCAGACGGTTCGTTCATTTCGTATAAAATTCACCCTGTCTCAGGCCGCCTGTTGAGCTACGATCGTTACGACAATGACACTAAACCCGCTGGCACTGCTCCCCCGATTCAAAAGCAAATGGCCCGTGAGAGAGCGTTGCAGTTTCTTGCAAAATTCGTTCCCTCAGAGGAGCGGGCAAAGCTGATGGAGCCAGAGGAATGTACATATACGAGATACGGTTCGCCAAGATATGGAATTAAATTTAAACGTGTTGAAAACAGCATTCCTTTCAAAAACAATTCGATTGACGTAGTTTTGGGAGGAGACGGAAAGCTTCTCCACTTCGTGCGGCACTGGTATGAGGGAGAGGTGCCCGACGCAAGCAAGATCATGGCAGAAAAGGCAGCGCGGGAACTTCTGGAGCAAAATGCGGAGCCGACCTTGTACTATAGGGAAACGCCTGATAACTTGCAAGGGAAATACAAGCAAAAATATATGTTAGTCTATGATTATTTGCGGGGCGACCCCCAATTCGTCGATGCGATCTCAGGTGTGATGGTGGACAAGTATGGAACCTTGGCAAAGCCGAAGCAACCGATCAAGAGCCTGAAAGATTTGCCGCTTGTAGCTGCTCCGAAAGAGGGAAACGGGATAAAAGGAACGTTTACTCTGGAGCAGGCGAAGGCTGCGGCAATTCATTTTTTACAAACCACACTCAAAGATCAACTAGATCATGTCTATCTGGAACCGGAGATTATACCGAGATCGGCTGATTGGAAAGATTACAGTTTCAAATTTAGCTGGTTGCATAAAGGGACTCTGGTTGACTACGCTACATTTGAAGTAAGGGTCAATCCGGACACCGCAGAAAGTCATTTTCGGGGAGAACATCCTCTCCCGCCTGTGATTGATGACAACAACGCGCAGAGAGTGGATGTGGCCACAGCGAAAAAAACGGAGCAGACGGTGAAAAAATCGCTTGAACTTTTCTACTTCCAGTCAAATCAATATGACGATGAGGCCAAGGAACCAAAAGCGTTGCTTCTGTACCGTTTCGTCCATGAGCCGGGCTTCGTCGACGGACATACCGGAAAATGGATCAGCCTTTCGGACTGAGCAGAAAACAAATAAGCAGCGGTGTCATCTGAAAAAACGCCACTTGATGAGGGTGGTGTTTTTCATTTGGGGATGATTCCTGCCCTGCTGCACGCGAAACTGCGCCGAACTCGTGCAGCAGGCACAGCCAAGTCGCCCATGCAACACAAATTTCCCCGGAGCATTCCATTATTCCCCTTTTCCTGATATGGTGATAGATGGTATGCAACTCCTTCAAGCGCAAGCCATCTTTTCCAAGGAGGAAACAGCTTTGTCGGACGCCTTTCAGATCGGTCCCTTTTTGTTGAAAATGAGCACGCTGGCCGTGATCGTGTCCATCGCCAGCGGCTTTCTTGCGATTACGTTTTTGTTTCCAAAAGAGAGGGCGACAAGAGTTGCCATCACAGAGCTGCTGAGCAACGCGGTCGTTCTCGCCTTTCTCGTCTGGAAGCTCAGCTATGCGCTGTTTCATCTGGAGCAAATGCTGCAAAATCCTTCGTCGATCCTCTACTTCTCCGGGGGCGAGAGCGGAGCGTGGCTGGCAGCCGTGGCGGTTGCGGTCTACCTCGTGGTGACGGTGCGCAAAAAAGCTTTGCCGGTCCAGCTCGTGGCCTGGGCGATGGCGATCGGCTTTTTGGCTGCGGCTGGCGTGCACCATCTGCTGACGGCTTTGCTGGAAAAAGGCGGCGTGTGGTACCATGGCCAGCAGCTCGTGCTCTGTCTGTTGTTCCTCGGCTGGCTGCAACGTGTGCGAGAAGCACTCACCGAGCTGCCTGCCTGGCTTGCGCCGCTCATGTGGTATGCGATCGGGCAGGTCTACGTGCTGTTTTACTTCGAGCCTCGCCAAGCGGTGCTGCTGGGACTTTCTGCGGAGCAGCTCGCTTATTACGGCTGCGCCCTGCTGCTGCTGTTTTTGTCCAGGCGCGCCACCCAAGCGAAAGGAGAGGCGTTGGATGAAGCGTAATCACATATGGGCGGTTGTCGTGCTGGTCGCCTTGCTGGCGTGGGGTGTCGTGGATGCATACGTCCTTGACACAGGAGCGGAAAATGCGGCGACAAGCGAGCCGGGCAGCGTGCCGATCGGGTTGAAAAAAGGCAACCTGGCGCCAGACTTTGAGCTGCGGCAGCTCGGTGGCGGCAAGGTGAAGCTGTCCGATTTGCGCGGAAAAAAAGTCATCGTCAACTTGTGGGCGACCTGGTGTCCGCCGTGTCGGGCGGAAATCCCGGACATGCAGCGGTTTTACGAAGCAAACAAGGCGAACGGTGTCGTCATCCTGGGCGTCAACCTGACAACAACGGAGACGAAGCCAGAAGATGTCGAAGCGTTTGTCCAGGCGTACGGCATGACTTTTCCCGTGCTGCTCGATGACGAAAAGCACGTATCCGGCGCGTACAAAGCCATTTCCATTCCGACCAGTTTCCTCATCGACAGCAATGGCGTGATCCGCGAAAAGTACATCGGCCCGATGAGCTACGAATGGATGGAAAAGACGCTGGCGGGGATGCAGTAAAGTGAGCCGGGCACGCGCAGCGGCCGTTTTTGACGCCGGTCTTTGCGGGCGGCCATCTCTCATGCTCATGTACGGATGCGAGTTGCGTCGTCGCCTGACCCAAGACCAGCTCCAAAGCCAAAACGAGAACCTCGTGCGAGCGCGAAAAAAAGCAGCCCGCTGGATGAGAACAGGCTGCCGTGCAGTCATTTTTGTTAAACGTGAAAGGATGGCAAAGGCCAACCACCACCAGCCTGACTGGGAAAGCTGCGAATATCCGCAATCGGTTCAATCAGTTGCCGGGATTGTTTTCCGGCGATTTGCTTTTGCTGCCCCGGTCCAGAGGAAGCACGGCATTCAGCAACTGGTAGATGAGCTTGGATTCCTTGGTCAAAAGAGGGCCTAATATCGCCAGGATAAGCACGTACAGCGCGGCGAACGGCTGCAGGATATCCATGAGTGCGCCCGCTTTTCCCAGATTAGCCATGATGATGGAAAACTCACCACGAGAAACGATTGTCAGCCCGATGTTCGTGGAAGCCTTGGGCGGCAGTCCGGCGCTGCGGCCTGCGAGCAGACCGGCGGCGACGTTGCCGACGAGCGTGATGATGACCGCCACGATGGACAGCCAGACGGCTCCCCCGAGCGACAAGGGATCAATCGTCAACCCGAAGCTGAAGAAAAACATGGCGCCGAAAAAGTCGCGAAATGGCAGTATCAGATGTTCGATGCGTTTCATATGTTGTGTTTCCGCTAATACGAGCCCCACGAGCAGTGCGCCGATGGCTTCAGCTACATGGATAGTCTCGGAAAAACCCGCAATCAAAAACAGGGCGGCGAACACCGTAATCATGAACACTTCGTTCGATTTGATGTTCAGCGCGCGGTTCAAAAAGGGGACGAGCTTGCGTCCGACGATGATGAGCAAAAGCATGTAGCCCAGCGCGATCAGGGCGGAAGAGAGCACGCCGCCAAGCGAAGTGGCACCGGAGAGGACAAGCCCGGAGACGATCGAGATGTACACCGCCAAAAAGATGTCCTCGAACATGATGATGCCGAGAATCATTTCGGTTTCGCGATTGGCGGTGCGCTTGAGATCGACCAGCACTTTGGCCACGATCGCGCTGGAGGAAATCGTGGTGATTCCGGCGACGATCAGCATTTCCTTGAGCGGAAAGCCGGCAGCCCAGCCAAACAGCAGACCGAGCGTAAAGTTGATGGCGATGTAGATCGTGCCGCCAATCGCAATAGAGCGGCCTGCCTTGACGAGCCGCCCTACCGAAAATTCAAGACCGAGGTAAAACAATAGAAAAAGCACCCCGACTCTGCCCATAAATTCGATGAGCGGAGCGCTGTCGATAAAGCGAAGGTCGAACAGGCCGATGTCGGGCGCGTGCGGACCGACGACCATCCCGACCAAAATGTAAAAAGGGACGATGGAGAACTTCAGCTTGATGGAGAGAAAGCCGGCGATGGCTATCAGAGCGAGCGCAAGGCCGACTTCAAACACGATGTGCTCCAAGGTCAATCACCCCCGTTGCTGAGAATAGTCTTGAGCGCCTTCACCTGCTTTCGTTCACCTGCTACAACTAGAGTGGAGCTTGCACAGAGCACATACTCGGGGCCCGGGTTGATCGTTTGCTTGTGATCTTTGTCAATGACCGCGATGATCGTGGCTCCGGTCTCCTGTCGCACGTCCAGCTCGCCGATGGTCTTGCCGATCGCGCGTGCACCCGGTTCGATCTTGTACCACTCGATCATTAGCTTGTCCAATGCGACCTCGACTGTTTCCAAAGCGGATGGCTTGTACGTCAGCCCGCCGACGATTGCGGCAATTTGCCGGGCCTCGTCATCATCGAGGGTCACCATCGAAATGTTGTCGTCCGGATCTTCGCGATCAAAATGGTACATTTCCCGGCGTCCGTCATCGTGAATGACGATGACCAGCTTATCGCCGCTTTTTGTTTCCACCTGGTATTTTCTGCCGATGCCCGGCAAATCTGTTTCTCGAATAGAGAACATGCAACAGCCTCCTCCAAATTCACATCTGTAATTTATATTAGGTAGTCGCTCTTTGGCGCGAAAGAGCGCTTTTGCATGTCGCCGATAATCATTTGGAATTATAACCATTCCGGTGCTATTTTAGTAATAATCCCGGTGCATGCACGGTGGCATTGTCGACATACGTACCTATTATCCATTATTATACACGAAGCGGCATCCGCTTTTTGGAATGAATCCAAATTCACATAGATGCAACAAATTCGCACAGATTTGACACATTTTTTAAGGGTGATGAAGCGTGGCCAACAAGCAATATCGTTTAACCGAAGCCGAATGGCATTTTATTCAGGACATGCGCTCCATGGAGATGGATGAGCTGCTGGACATCGTGATTGCCTTGCGCAATGAGGTGCGGGAGCTGGAGAAAAAAGCAGAAATCATCCGCGAGCGGGAAAAGGAGCACTGGCTGGAGGAATACCAGGCTGCGCAGAAGCGGATCAAACATCTGCGCCAGTTCGAGCAGGACCTGCGCAAGACATGGCCACATGACTGAGCAAGGAGCACCCTTCTTCCACCAGTGCGCATGAATTTTGGCGGATGGTGTATCCGTGTCAAAAACTTGCCTGAGAAAAGAAGAGCCTGTCACGAAACAAGGGAACCCACGAGAAGGGTTCCCTTGTGTTATAGCCAGAAGCAGCGGCACATATCATGTTGTTAGGCCAAGATCGCTTTGCTCTCTGCTTCCTGCCCAGAGTCTGGCTCTGGCGTGTCACTCGCTTGCTGGACGCGTTCCGGATGGAATTCGTCTTCTTGTTTGGCGATGACAACCGCTGCTACGCCGTTTCCGATCAGGTTCGTAATCGCACGCGCCTCGGACATGAAGCGGTCAACCCCGAGCAGCAAGGCAATGCCTTCGACCGGAATCATCGGGAAAGCTGCCAGTGTAGCCGCCAGCGTAATGAAGCCGGAGCCTGTCACGCCCGCCGCGCCTTTGGACGTAATCATCAAAATGCCGAGCAGCGTCAACTGTTGCCAGATGCTGAGATCAACCCCGTAAGCCTGGGCGATGAACATGGCCGCCATCGACAGGTAGATCGAGGTTCCGTCCAGGTTGAACGAATAGCCTGTAGGAACGACGAGGCCGACAACCGATTTGGAGCAGCCGTACTTTTCCAGACGATCCATCATCCGCGGGAGTGCAGATTCCGAGGAGGAGGTGCCAAGCACGAGCAAAATTTCTTCGCGAATGTATTTGATAAACGAAAAGATGCTGAATTTGTAGTAGCGGGCGATACCGCCCAACACCAGGACGATGAACAAAAACATGGTGATGTACACCGCTGTCATCAGCAGGCCCAGACGGGTAAGAGAGCCGATGCCGAATTTGCCGATCGTGTAAGCCATTGCACCGAATGCCGCCAGCGGGGACACTTTCATAATCATGTTGACGACGCCGAAAAATCCGTGTGTCAGCTTGTCAAACAGCTTGATGACAGGCTGGGAGGCAGGACCCATTGCCGCGAGCGACAGCCCGAACAGGACAGCGAAGAACAGGATAGGAAGCAGTTCGCCTTTTGCCATGGCACCGACGACGTTTTCCGGGATGATGCTGGCGATAAAATCAACGAAGCCGTGGCTCGACTGCGCAGCCGCCTCTGTGTACTTGCTTACGTCGCCGCTTGTCAGGCCCGTTTTGTCGAAGCCTTCGCCCGGTTTGATGAGGTTGACGACGAGCAGCCCGATGGCGAGCGCGATCGTGGTAACGATTTCAAAATAAATCAGCGCCTTGCCGCCGATCTTCCCGACCTTTTTCATGTCGCCCATGCTCGCGATTCCGTTGACGACGGTGAAAAACACAATCGGCGGAATGACCATTTTAATCAGCTTCACAAAAATATCTGCCAATACTTTCAGTTCTGCGCCGAACTTGGGAGCAAAATGCCCGACGATAATCCCGAGGATGATGGCAATCACAACCTGAACGGTCAGGTTTTTAAAGTTGATCCGCATCGAACCGACCCCTTTTCTCTTTCGTCTTTAGAAATGCTGTTGTAAGCGCTTCACTCATCTATTTCGCATTGTATAGAATGGACAAAAAATTGAAAATGATACGGTCATATTGGTTGTTTTGGTCGTTTTGGTCATGGACTCTCCTGAAACTGGAAAGGAAAAAAATGCAATGTTGACATACGCTCGACACGATCAGTAGGTAAAGTAAGTTATGTACATAGCGACATGACATGAAAAAGACAACCGGGAGAAGGAGGATTTTCGATGTTTAAAAAACAGTATCTAGCAGTTTTCTCAGCGGTGGTTCTTGCGACAAGCTTGCTGCCGACTGGCTCTCAGGCAGCGACTGGAACAAAAAACTTGCAGGCGAAGTACAACAATATCAAGGTTTTGTATAACGGCGCTGCCGTTCCGACTACGATCGAACCATTCATCGTCAACGGAACCACCTACATTCCGCTGCGCATGATGGCAGGCGTGTTCAACAAGGAAGTCGTCTGGGATGGCAATACGTACACTATCACGGTAAAAGACCAGGCTGATGCCCAGCATGCGGCTGAACTGGCAGCGCGCGATGCCCAAATCCGCAGCCTGCAAAGCAAAATCGACACGCTGAACCGGCAAATTTCCGATCTGGAAGACGATCTGGAAGATGCGAAAAACAAAGATGACGACGACGATTTCGACGATCAACTGGATGACTTGGAAGATGCTCTGAATGACGATTACGAAGACTTCCGCGGCGCTGAGTGGGATATTACCCTGAGCGGCGACGAAGATGAGATCGAGGTAGAAATCGCTCTCGACTTCGATGAGTACGAGGACGAATTGGACGATTCCGACTATGAAGACCTCGTGATTAACGTCATCGAGGACATCTGGGATGAATTCGACGATGCAGACGTGGTAGGCGAGATCGTCGACACCAGCAACAACGACAAGAAAAAATACGACTTTGAAGGCGATGCAAGCGATGGCGACATCTACTTCGAGGACGACATTATCAACTAATGGCAGTCAAAAAGCCTTGTCTCCTGTAAGGGGGCAAGGCTTTTTTCCTATTTTCCAAAAACACGCAAATCCAATTATAAAAAGAAAGGGGTAAACTGATAGTATAGTAGTACGTAGCAGAAAGAGAGGACCATGCGAGCAATCGCGAATGGGAGAATAGGAAGCCTATGAAAAGCAAAAGCATTTTGTTGGTAGAAGACGAACTGGTGATCTCGCGCGTGTTGAAAGCGTACCTGCAAAAAGCGGACTATGAGGTCTGGCAGGCTGAAGACGGCATCGAAGCGATCCGCCTGTTTGACGAAAAAAAACCGGATCTCGTTCTTTTGGATCTCATGCTTCCCGAGCGAAGCGGCTGGGAGATTCTGCAGTATATTCGGGAAAAAAGCGCCTGTCCGGTCATTATTATGACGGCGCTGGGACAGACCGATCAAAAGCTGAAAGGGCTGAACCAGGGAGCCGACGACTACATAACAAAGCCGTTTGTCGCCGAGGAAGTGGTGGCGAGGGTCAATGCTGTGCTGCGCCGCTCGGTGATTTTGGTCAAAGACCAGGAGACGCGCTTTTTCGGCAGCCTGAAAATCAATTTCCAGTCCCACCACGTCACGCTGCACGGGCTGGAACTGGTGTTTCATCCGCGTGACCTGTCGCTGCTGCTCTTTCTGGCGCAAAACCCGAACCAGACCTTTACCCGCGAGCAGTTGATTGAGCAGGTGTGGGGAATGGACTACGGGGGCAGCGACCGCGCCGTGGATCTCGCCATCAAGCGCGTGCGAAAAACATTGGAAAATTGGCCCGCCCACGAAGGCGAGATCAAGACGCTGCGAGGGGTGGGTTATCAATTCTGTGTTTACTAAAAAAAAGGAACCCGTTTCGCTCCTGCGCTACTGGACGACCCGCTACCTGCTGACACTGGTCGTAGGACTGCTCATCGTCGGGGCCGTGTCTGCCTACTGGATCAAATATGCTGCGGTGGAAAAGCAGATTGAGGTGACCCGGCTGTTCGCCGAGGAAGTGGCGGATCGGGTCGTAGACGACGAAGGCGACATTTTGGTGGGGGCCAAGCTGCATCAGGTGCTGGACAACCGGCGCAAGTTCATGGGGGTGGATCGCAACCTGGTCTTGTTTATTAAAAACAATCAGGGAGAGGTCATCTACAGCCGCCCGGGAATGCTGCCGCCCACGCTGGAAAAAGCGCTTCCCGGCTTGCTTGAGCAGGCTGATACGGCAGACAGGATCAAGCAGGCATCGGGCGACACGCTGTACGTCATCAGGAAAAATTTGGAATATAATGACAATATTATCGGGAAGGTCATTTTGCTTTTTCCCGAGACCGATATCAAAATCGGCCGGGAGCAATTGCAATATTTGGTCATCATGCTCGGCAGCCTTGGCGTGCTTGGCTGGGCGGTCATTTACTTTCACTCCCGGCGGCTGTCGGAGCCGATTCAGCAAGTCGTGCTGTCGGCGCGCAAAATCGTGGAAGGCAACTACGATGTCGCGATCACGCAGCCAATCCAGGAACGGGAAATTCACGAGCTGGTCTACACGTTCAAGGAGATGGCTGACCGCCTGCGCCAACTGGAAAGCATGCGGACAGAGCTGTTGGCCGGAGTAACGCACGAGCTGAAAACGCCCGTGACCTCGATCAGCGGGCTGGTCCAGGCGATTAACGATGAAGTCGTATCGGGGGCAGAGCAGAAGGAATTTTTGGAGATATGCCTGCGCGAAACAAGGCGTCTGCAAAAAATGGTCGAGGACTTGCTCGATTTCAACTCGTTTGCCGTAGGGGCGATTACCGTCCACAAGGAGGAGCAGGACATCAGCAAGCTGGTCAGGGAAATCGCCTCGCAGTGGCGAATCGTGCAAGACCTGGGGGCGATCTCGTTTGAGGTCGTCATCCCGGAAAAATCTGTGACCGTTTTTGTTGACCCGGGCCGCGTCCAGCAAATTTTGACCAACCTGCTCAACAACGCGAGACAGGCGATCGGAAAAGCAGAGGCCGAGGGGAGCATCCAGCTTGTTTTGTACGAAACCGAAGGCGACATGCGCATCGACGTGAAGGACAACGGACACGGGATTCCGGCAGAGGAGCAGCCGCTTGTCTTCGAGCGGTTTTTTCGCGGCAGCAACAAAAAAGACAAGGTGCGGGGGCTGGGACTTGGGCTGTCGTACTCGCGCATGATGGCCAAAGCGCTGGGCGGCGACCTCATGCTTCGGCAAAGCAGTGAACAGGGCTCGGTCTTTACCCTCATCCTGCCTAAGCAGACGTAAAGACGGGCGAGAGCGGAAGAGCTTCACCGTCTCTGGTGAAGCTCTCTGATTTTTTCCATCAAGTCAGCCCCGATGCTGTCTGCGAACTTGTCGTAGACTGGCTGCACGGCTTGAATCCAGGCTGCGCGCTCTTCTTCTGTCTGCACGTGGATCTGGATGTTTTTCTGCTCCTGGAGCATGCGCAGTTGGCTCGCGTTCATGGAAACAGCCAGTTGATTGTTGTACGCGGTCGCTTCCTGCATCGCCTCTGTGATCGCTTGCTGAATATCCGGGGGGAGCTTGTTCCAGAACGATTGATTAATGACGACCGCGTAGCCGAGAAAGCCGTGGTCGCTGATGGTCATATACTTTTGCACTTGATACAGCCGCTTCGTGTACACGTTGGAAATCGTGTTTTCCTCGCCGTCCACTTTTCCGCTCGCCAGCATGCTGTACAGGTCGCCGAAGTACGAGCCGATCGGAATGGCATGAAAAGAGCGAAACTGCGCTTCCAGCACGGCGCTCGGGATGATGCGAAAACGTTGGCCGACGAAGTCGTCTGGCGTAATCAGCGGGCGATTCGCCGTCATCTGCTTGAAGCCGCTCGACCAGAAGGCCAGCCCCTTCATATCGGATTGTTCCAGCGTGGAAAACAGCATTTGCCCGATTTCGCCGTTGAATACGTTTTCCACGTCCTCCTGCGTCCGAAACAGATAGGGCAATTCGAGCACAGCCCAGGCGGGAATCATGCTCGACAGGTGGGAGAACGCAGGCGCGATCATTTGCACCTCGCCGTTTTGCAGGGCCGATATCTCCGTCTTTTCGGAGTGCAGCACGCTGTTGGGGAACACTTGCACCTCGACGCGTCCGTGAGTCTTGTCTTTGACAAGCTGCGCGAACCGTTCCACCGTCAAGCCTTTTGGCGTGTTTTCCGCAACCACGTGGCTGAATTTGATGATGATGCGCTCGGACAGTCCCTCCTGCACCTCGTCATAGCCGAGCTTCGCCATCGACAGGTCTGTCCCGAAGCCGATCATGACAGCGCTCACAAGCGCGATCATCACAAACAGCGCGATGCTCAGAAAAGATTTCATCTTTTTTCACCTGCCCACGATCAGTTGATTTGCTGGATGTACTGTACCAAAATATAGAGAAGCAAGCAATCCCCACTGGAAAGGAAGAGCTGGTCTGTTCAAACAGTTAACGATCAAATGGAAGATTATGCTGCTTTCGGTGGGAATCGTGCTGTTCTCTCTGGTTATTGGGCTGCTGATTATTGTGGGAGGCATGATTCGGGTCACGGAAAATCAGCTTGGCCAACGGCTGATGACGATCGCCCGCACTGTCGCCCAGATTCCGCTGGTGCAGGAAAGCATCCAGGAGCCGGACGGCTGGCGGCAGATCAACCCGACGGCGCACAAGCTGAGAGTCGTCAATGACGTGACGTACATCGTCGTCTTGAATATGGAGCGGGTGCGCTACTCCGACCCGCTGGACGAGCGGATCGGCACCGTGTTCGAGGATGCGGCTGTCGAGGAGGCGTATTCCGAGCACTCCTATTTGCAAAAGGTGAAAGGGGACATGGGCACGGCGCTTCGCGCTTACGTGCCGATCATGGACGAGCAGCACCAGCAGGTCGGGGTGGTGCTGGTGGGCCGGGTGATGCCCGGCACGTGGGAGGTCATGAAAAGCGAGCGCGGCAACATCGCGCTGACGCTGATTCTCTCGCTTTTGGTCGGCGTCTGGGGCAGCTATTTGCTGGCTCGCCACATCAAAAAGCAGATGCTCGATCTGGAGCCGGAGCAGATCGCGCGCATCCTGGTCGAGCGGACGGCAACCTTCCACGCCATGCACGAAGGGGTCATCGCCATCGACAACCGGGAGCACATCACGATTTTCAACGATCGGGCCAAGCAAATTTTCGGGATCGAGGGAGACGTATTGGGAAAATCCATTCGCTCGGTACTGCCCGACACCCGCTTGCCCGAGGTGCTGGAACTGCGGCAAAACTTTACGAACACCGAACTGCACGTAGGCAATGCCTTGCTCTGGTCCAACCGCTTTTTGGTTAAAGTCGAGGACAAGATCGTCGGCGCCCTCGCCATCTTCCAGGACAGGACAGAGGTTGCGCGGATGGCGGAGGAACTGACAGGGGTCAAGGAGTTTGTCGGCGCCCTCCGCGTCCAAAACCACGAGCACATGAACAAGCTGCACACGATCGCGGGCTTGCTGCAGCTCAACCAATACGACAAGGCGCTCGCCTACCTGTTCGAGATCAACGAGGAGCAGGAGGAACTGACGTCTTTTCTGACGACGCGGATCATGGATGAAAACTTGTCCGGGCTGTTGATCGGCAAGGTCAGTCGCGGCAAGGAACTGGGCATTCGCGTGGTCATCGACAGGATGAGCCACCTGGAAAAATTTCCACCCTACATGGACCACCACAACTTCGTGCTCATTTTGGGCAATCTGATCGAAAATGCATTTGACTCGCTGGAGCAGTGCGAGCGTGCGGACAAGGAGATTACGATCAGCATCGAGCAGGATGAAGAGGTGTGCTCGATTCTCGTGGAGGACAACGGGATCGGGATGGACGAAGAGACGCGCGAGAAGATGCTGGAAAGAGGCTTCTCCACCAAAAGCCGGGCGAACCGCGGACTCGGTCTGCACCTGGTGCATCAACTGGTGCGAAAAGGAAGGGGCGAGCTGGTCTGCCATTCCCGGCCGGGAGCAGGAGCGAGCTTCATGATTACATTCCCGATGAAGGAGGTGGACGAATAGTGGAGACGGACAGCATTCGCGTACTGGTAGTGGAAGACGATCCGATGGTGCAGGAGATCAACAAGCAGTTTATCGAGCGCGTGCCAGGCTTCACCGTCGTCGGGATGGCGGCGAACGGGGCCGACGGCGTGCGGATGGTGCAGGAGCTGGGGCCGGACTTGGTCATCATGGACATTTTCATGCCGATTCAGGACGGGGTCAAAGCGCTCGCGGAGCTGCGCGCGGCCGGTCAGGACGTCGATGTCATCGTGGTGACCGCGGCCAAGGACAAGGCGACGATTCAGGCGATGCTGCGCGGCGGCGCGATGGACTACATCATCAAGCCGTTCGCGTTTGACCGGATGAAAAAGTCGCTGGAAACCTACCGCGAGTTTCGCCAGAAGATCGAACAGGCAGGGGCGGCTTCGCAGGATGAGGTAGACCAGCTTTTGTTTCGCGGGGCGTCAGAGCGCGAAGAGGAACAGGCTCGCTCGGCTTCGGCAGGCACAGGCAGCAAGCTGAGTCCGCTGCCAAAAGGGCTACACGCAGTGACGTTAGAGCAGATCATTCGCCAGCTCGACAACGAGGACCAGGCGCTGTCGGCGGAAGATGTGGCGGAGCGGGTAGGCATCGCCAGGGTGACGGCGAGGCGCTATCTGGACTACCTGGAGAAGGCCGGGATGGTGAGAATCGACGTCAGCTACGGCGGAGTCGGCAGGCCGACGAATCGCTACGTGCGCGTCGACGAGCATGAGACAGGGGGTGGCAGGCGGGCATGATCGACTTTGAAGCCATATTGGACGGGCTGTTTGACATCGTTCACGTGACGGATGAAAAAGGACGGACACTGTATTGCTCCGGGCGCTACGAAGAGTTTTTCGGGATCGATCCGCAGGAAATGATCGGCAAGCCGATTGAGGAATTTTACCATCTGGGCTATTTTTCCCCGACGATTACGATGCGCGTCATTCGCGATCGGAAAAAGGTGCACACGATCCAGACGACCCGGAAAAAACGCCGGCTGCTGGTCGAGGGCACCCCGCTCTGGGACGCGGACGGCAACTTTTGCGGAGTCGTCAACACGTCGATTGACATTACCGACCACGAGCAGTTGCAGCAGGAGCAAAATGAGCGCAAGTACGTCGGCGGCCTTTTGCAAAGCGAAATGACAAAGGAGAACAGCAGGCGAAAAGGCAAAATCAGTCTCGTCTACCGCAGCCAGTCGATGGAGCAGGTCACCGCGCTGGCGGAAAAGCTGGCGCAGGTCGAGTCGTCCATGATTTTACTGGGAGAATCGGGCGTCGGCAAAGGCGTGCTCGCGAAGTACATCCACGAGTGCAGCCCGCGCGCAGACAAGCCGTTCGTCCACATCAACTGCGGAGCGATCCCGGAGACGTTGCTGGAATCGGAGCTGTTCGGGTACGAAAAAGGAGCGTTTACCGGAGCGGACAAGGACGGCAAAGCGGGCCTGATCGAAAAGGCGAACGGCGGCACGCTGTTTTTGGACGAGATCGGAGAGATGCCGCTCGCCTTGCAGGTGAAGCTGCTCAACGTCTTGCAGGAAAAAACGATTACGCCCGTAGGCAGCGCCGTTCCGCGCAAGGTCGATGTGAAGCTGATTACCGCCACCAACCAAAACTTGCGGCAAATGGTCAAAGAGGGCAGGTTTCGCGAAGATTTGTACTACCGGATTCACGTCGTGCCGCTGGAAATTCCGCCGCTGCGGGAACGCCGCGAGGAAATTCCGGTGCTCGTCCATTATTTCCTGGGCGTTTTTTGCGAAAAGTACTGTCTGGATCGGCAGCTTTCCGACGCCTGCTTCCGGATTCTCGCGGAATACGATTGGCCAGGCAATGTGCGCGAATTGGAAAATGTAGTGGAGCGGCTCGTGGTGACCGCCCCTGACGTCCTCATTACGCCGACGCAAATCCCCCGGTACATCCACAGCCACGAGGATAGCGCCTTGGGCGGCATCAAGGTCGAGCGGGTGATGCAGATGCAGGAGGCGATGGAGGAAGTCGAACGGCAGTTGCTGCAGCGCGCCTACGAGCAGCACAAGACGACGACAAAAGTAGCGGAAGCGCTCGGCATCAGCCAGCCATCCGCCAGCCGGAAGCTGAGAAAGTGGGTATTCACAGGTGAATAATCGCTATTCGCGCGTGAATAGCATGCAGGATGGTTCCTGCGCGAATGGGCGGTGCTTGTATGCGGCCGTGAATAGCCGCTGTACATACAGGGAGCGGGCAGCTTGTTGGCATTGTTTTTGCAATATTGAAAAAGTCATGAACGGATGAGGGAACGCATACGTGTGTGCAAAAGCTGCTTGCGCAAGGGCCGCTGTGGACAGATGGACAATTGATAAAGGGAGACGTGTCGGATGAATAAAGGAAAAGCATTGCGGGCAGGAGATACAATCGGGCTGGTCGCCACTTCCAGTCCCGCTACGGAAGAGGTGCTGGGCAAGGCAGTGGCCGCGATCATGGAGATGGGCTTCAAGGTAAAGGTCGGGCAGACGTGCTATGAGACGTACGGCGGCTATTTGGCGGGCACCCCGGAGCAACGGGCAGGCGAGCTGAACGCGATGTTTGCCGACGACGAGGTGGACGGCATCATGTGCATGCGCGGCGGTTACGGGTCCCCGCAAATTTTGCCGCTGCTCGATTACGACCTCATTGCGCAAAATCCGAAGCTGTTTGTCGGGTACAGCGACATTACTGCGCTGCACGCCGCTTTTGGACAGGTATCGCATCTGGCGACCTTGCACGGGCCAATGGCGACCTCGGATATTGCGCACGGCCTGGACGACTGGACCAGGCAGTATTTGCTGCGGGCGCTGACCCGGCCTGAGCCGCTCGGGCCGATCATCAACCCGCCGGGAGAGGACATTCTCTGTCTCGTGGAAGGGCAGGCGTACGGCCCGATTGTCGGCGGAAACCTCGCTTTGATCGCCACGCTAATGGGCACGCCGTATCAGGTGGATACCCGCGGCAAAATCCTGTTTCTGGAAGACATTGACGAGGAGCCGTATCGCGTAGATCGCATGCTGACACAGCTTGCGCTCGGCGGCCTGTTCGCCGATTGCGCAGGCATCGTCATCGGCACGTGGACCAACTGCGAGCCGAAGAAGCGCGAAGGCTTTTCCGTCTGGGACGTGTTCCAAAACATCGTCGTGCCTTACGGAAAGCCGACGATCTGGAACGTGCAGATCGGGCACGGCTCTTACAATATGGCGCTGCCCTTCGGCGTCGAGGCTACGCTTGACGCGACTTCAAGAATACTCGCGGTAGAGGAGAGTGTGACCGTATGAGTCCCGGACAAAACGACTGGATCATGCAGCAAGCGCAGGAGCTTGGCTGAGGGCAGTTCGCCGCGATTTTCATCAATTTCCCGAGTTTGGGCTGGAGGAGTTTCGCACACAGGAAAAAATTAGCGCCTACTTGAACGAGTTGGGGATTCCGCATGCAAAAGTGGCGGGCACAGGTGTCGTCGGACTGATTGAAGGCGCACGGCCAGGAGCTGTCGTCGGGCTGCGCGGCGACATGGACGCGCTGCCGATTGTAGAGGAAAACGCCGTGGAGTACCGCTCGCAAATCGCCGGACGGATGCACGCCTGCGGCCACGATGCCCACATGACGTGCCTGCTCGGTGCGGCGCGGCTGCTCGCGGCGCAGAAGCAGCAACTGTCCGGCAGCGTGAAGCTGTTTTTCCAGCCTGCGGAAGAGACGGTGGGCGGGGCGCTGCCGATGATCCGCGAAGGCGTGCTCGACAACCCGCGCGTGGAAGCGGTTTTTGGCTTGCACGTATCGCCTGAGCTGGCTGTCGGTAGCATCGCGGTCAAGTACGGACAGATGAATGCGGCCTCTGACGATGTGCACATTGTCGTCCGCGGGGAAAACGGGCACGGAGCCTACCCGCACAACGGCAAGGACGCAATCGTGATCGCGGCTCACGTCATTACCGCCCTGCAGACGATCATCAGCCGCAACGTCGACCCGCGCGACTCGGCGGTGCTTTCGCTTGGCATGATCGCTGGCGGGACGGCAAGCAACATCATCGCCTCGGAAGTGAAGCTGACCGGAACGATCCGGACGCTGGACAAAAAGGTGCGGGCAATGGTGAAAGAGCGCGTGCGCGAGGTAGCCGAACTGACGGCGAAAAGTCTCGGCGGCTCGGCAGAGGTGGCGTTCGAGGAAGGCTACACCTCGCTCATCAACGACAACGCTATGGTCGACCTGGTGAAAAAGTGCGGCGAAGAACTGCTCGGAAGAGAGCGGGTCAAGGTGAACGAGCTGCCGAGCCTGGGCGTGGAAGATTTCGCCTTTTTCGCGGAGCATGTCCCGAGCGCCTTTTACCACCTCGGGGTGCGCAATGAGGAAGCAGGCTTCGTCTATCCTGTTCACCATCCGCGCTTTGACCTCGATGAGCGTAGCCTGGTGATCGGCACAGCGATGCAGACGTACAACGCGATCACCTTTTTGCAGGAGCGGGCGGCCAGCTTGCAGGAAAAATAACGCAGGCTTCTCACACGCCGTTTTTCAAGGCAGGGTCCGGGTATAGGATGAGGCGAGCGGCGGAACACTACAGACGCTGTATCTTTTTCATCAGAGAAAGGAGCGTCCTTTTCATGAGCATGACGATAAGTCGGCCCGTCACCGATGTCTTAAATAAACAGGTTGCCAACTGGTCTGTGATGTATGTGAAACTGCACCATTTCCACTGGTATGTAAAAGGTCCGCACTTCTTTACGCTCCACGCCAAGTTCGAGGAACTGTACAACGAGGCGGCGACATATGTGGACGATCTGGCGGAGCGGCTGCTTGCCGTCGGCGGCCAGCCTGTCTCGACCATGAAGGCCTGTATCGAGCAGGCTTCGATCAAGGAAGCGGCTTCTGGCGAGACAGCCGAGCAGATGGTGCAGGCGGTCGTGAACGACTTTACGACGTTGATCGGCGAGCTGAAGGAAGGGATCGTCGCCGCAGAGGCAGCCGATGACGAAGCGACGGGCGACATGTTTTTGGGAATGAGCGAAAGCCTGCAAAAGCATGTGTGGATGCTGCAGGCGTATTTGGGAAAATAAGCGCAAGCAGGAGAGCAAGCTGATGCCGTCGGTGTCAGCTTGCTTTTTTATCCAGATAAGAATTTGTGGATTCGCCAAAAAACGTGTAAGAAAATGCGGGCTGCGGTATCTAAATGCTGAAAGGGAGGGGAGGACGCTGAGAGACAAAGAACTGCTGCCGTCGCTCTCGATTCTTCGCACGACAGTCGACGTCTCGCTGGAAGCGATCATGGACGCTCATCTGTACCGGATTTACCGTCTCTGCTGCTGGCTTGTCCAGGACAGGCAGGTCGCAGAAGATATTGCCCAGGAAGTGTTTTTGCGCGCGTACCAGCACCTGCCGCGCTTTCGCGGAGAGAGCAAAATCGAGACGTGGCTGTATCGGATTGCGGTAAATGAGTGCAAACGCTACATGCGCTCGTGGTCGTTTCGGCATTTGCTGTATCAGGCGGAACCGGCTGTGCCTGGCTTTTCCGGGCTGGAAGAGGAAGTGCTGCAAAAAGAAGAGTGGCGCCAACTGGCAGGCTGTATGGCGAAGCTTTCGTATCGTCATCGGCAAATGCTGGTTCTCCACTACTACGAAGAACTAAGCGCGGAAGAGATCGCGGCGGTTCTCGGCATATCGCCCGGCGCTGTCTACACCCGTTTGCACCGCGCGCGCGAAAAGCTGAAAAAGCTGTTGCTAAAGGAGGGAGAACCGTGGACGTAGAAAAAGGATTGCGCCAATTGGCAACAGTCGAACGGCAAGCGTGGAAGCTCGACGACGAGCGGAAGGCACGCATGGAGCAGAACATTCTCGCACAGGCAAAAAGACGGAAAAGCGCGCTCCCGCGAATCGGAGGGGCGGTTGCTGCCGGAATCGTGCTGGCGGTCACGGTCGGCGTCGGCCTTCAGGTTGGTGTGAGCAATCAAGGGGGCAAACATCCATTGGAAGCGCCCTATGGCGAAGCGGTACTCAGTCAGCGCGCGGCTCAGCTAATCGAGATCATGGCCTTGTACGGCGGAGTACACGCAGCGAAAATTTCCGCTTCTCCGTTGGCGGGAGTTTTTGCCGAGGCGCAGGAAGCCGTTCTGTTGGAGGAACCGTACAGGAAGGTGCACATCCTCTTTTTTCCGGAAGGGTACCGGGCCGATCAAATCAAGATCGTGGAGGACTTCACTCGCCCGAAGGAGGTCACTTATACGTTTCAGGGGGCGAAGCTGCGGGAGGATCTCCTGCCGCTTTCGGCGAGCGGCCCGACGTATTTGTATGCGGTCAAAAACGTCCTGTTTCTGACCAACAGCTTGTCGCTGCATGCGGACGTGAAATTTGCGCTGGACCGCGAGCAGCGGCATGAACAGTTTTTGCAAAGCTTCGGGCTGTCGCTGTCGGCGTATGCGTACCTCCACGATTACAAGCAAAACGCGATCTATACAGACATGGGGTGGAAGCAAGACGCGCTGAAACAGATCAGGTTGCTTTCCCGCCAGCCGATGGTGGAGCGCGGAACGGCCTACAAGGGCAGTATTCCTGCCGTCTTTTTGAAAAAAGACGAGCCAGTGGCTGTCGTCATATACAATGACGGGCTGGGAAGCAACCACCTTGCCAAATATCGCTGGGACGAGCAGGCGCAAAAGTGGGAGCTGGAAGAAAAAAAGCGCATGCCCGCAACAGGTCCGGCAGCGACGGCGACGTAACAGCGAGGCGGGATTTTCCGTGGGTGCGCATCTGTTTTCCATAAACAAAGAAGGTGCTGTGGCTCTATTTGGGACATCCCTCTTGTTCCCAAGAGAGGCATGCTAGTGTAAACTTACCTTGTGATGAAACAAAGAAAGCACTTTCATGATGGAAAGGATGTACATTCCCATGGCATCACCCTACGTTACGTTTAATCGCGAGCAGTGGAGAGCGCTGCGGGCCTCCACACCGCTTACCATATCAGACGAAGAGCTCGCCTGTTTGCAGGGGTTGAACGAAAATATATCCATGACTGAAGTGACCGATATTTACTTGCCGCTGTCCCGGCTGCTGAATTTGTACGTCGGCGGCATGCAGGAGCTGTATCAGGCGACGCATACGTTTTTGGGCAACCAGGACGGCAAGGTGCCGTTTATCATCGGGATCGCCGGAAGCGTGGCGGTCGGAAAAAGCACGACAGCGCGTATTTTGCAGACGCTTTTGTCGCGCTGGCCGAATCATCCCAAGGTCGATCTGGTGACGACGGACGGCTTTTTGTATCCGAACCGCGTCTTGGAAGAACGGGGGATCATGAAGCGCAAAGGCTTCCCGGAAAGCTACGACCTGCGCCGCTTTATCAACTTTTTGGCCGATGTGAAGTCCGGTCTTCCCGAGGTCAAGGCCCCGGTCTACTCCCACCTCGTCTATGACATCGTGCCAGGGGAATGGCAGACTGTCCGCCAGCCCGACATCCTGATCGTGGAAGGCTTGAACGTGCTCCAGCCGCCAAAAGGCGACGAGCCGCACATTTCCGAGGTGATCGTCTCCGACTTTTTCGATTTTTCGATTTACGTGCACGCCGAGGAAAAAGATATTTTGCAATGGTACGTGGAGCGGTTCAAGCTGCTGCGCCAGACGGCATTTTCCGATCCGAACTCGTATTTCCGGCGCTACGCGAGCCTGTCTGACGAGGAAGCGACAGAGGTGGCGACAGGCATCTGGACGGAGATCAACGGAGCCAACTTGGTGCAAAACATTTTGCCGACGCGCGTCCGTGCCCAGTTGATTTTGAACAAGGGACAGGACCACATGGTGCAAAGCGTCAAGCTGCGCAAGCTGTAAACACATGGGAGGGGGATCGCTTGTGAAAATGATTAGCGCTTGCCTGATCGGCTGCGAATGCCGCTACGACCAAAAATCGTGTCTGGACAAGGAACTGGAGCAGTTGCTACGGGACGGCAAAGTAATCCCTGTCTGTCCGGAGCAGTTGGGCGGCTTGCCTACTCCGCGTCCGCCAGCGGAGATTGTCGGGGGAGACGGAAACGACGTGCTGGATGGGCGGGCAAAAATTATCGACCAGACAGGCTGTGACGTGACGGCTGAATTTGTGGCGGGCGCTTATCAGGCGCTGAGGCTGGCGCAAACGGTCGGGGCGACGTCTGCCATCCTGAAAGAAAACAGCCCGTCCTGTGGCAGCTCGTTCGTGTACGACGGCCAGTTTTCCGGGAAAAAGGTGCCGGGAGCTGGCGTGACGGCGGCGCTGTTTCGCAGACACGGCATAGAGGTGAAGTCGGAGCGGAACTAGCTTAGCGCATTGGAAAACTTGGCTGCGCCAAGCCATCGGCGCAGCCTTGGTTGCCCTTGTACTCACCCACGCATCCCCAGCCGAAAAGCAGAGGAAAAGAAAGAACCCGCCGCAAAGCAATAGCGCCGTTTTTCGGAAGCGAAGCTGCGAATAGTAGGGGCGGAAAATAAGGGCAGAGAGCAGGAAATAGACGATATTGGCGAGGAAAAAGACTAGCTCTTGTTCCCCGTGAAGCAAGCGGTGCACTTCGTTTTGCAGCTTTATCCATGTGGACTCGGTGCTCTCGGCAGGAATCAGCCGCTCCCGAACGTAGTCAGGGCCGGAAACCGTATGGTATGCTACAACATTTCCTGCCCGATCCCGTTCGTATTCGATTTTGTACATGACGTCGGAAAAGAGCGACTTCGTGTAAACCAGCTCATCGGTGGCAAAGTGGTGGCGCTCCTTTGCGTTTTCCCAGACGATGAACCAACTGAAAAAGAGCGCGATCACTACCGTCAATTGCCAGTATGATTTTGGTTGTACGCGTACTTTTGGTGTGCTTTGCAAATTCGATCATGCCTTTTTTGTGGTTTTTTACAAATTATACCACAAAAACCCGTGCGCGTAGCAGATGGCTGTGCGCACGGGTTTTTGTTTCGGTTTCTACTCGTTTACGAAAACGTCTCGATAAACCGCTTGGCAGCCTTGGACAAGTGTCGGCCCGACTGCCAGACGACAGCGGCAGACGAGTAAATGGACGTCCCGGCAAGCCTGATTCCGCGGATTTGTTCGCTCTTGTGCGTCTCCCAGGCGGAAATCGGGACGATGGACGAGCCGACGGAAGCGGCGACCATGCTGACGATCAGCGAGATGTCCGGGCATTCGCAGATGACGTGCGGCGCAACGCCAAGGCGCGAAAACTCTTTGACGATCAGGTCGTAAATGCCAAGGCCGGGCAGGCTGGGCATGATGAGCGGAAGCTTGGCGATTTCCCGCATGTGAATCTCGGTGCGGTCCGCATACGGCGAGCTTGCGGGGACGATCAGGACGAACGCCTCTTCCTCCAGCGGAATCATCGTGCAGTTGTTGAGCGAGTGGGGCAGGCGCACGATCGCGACCTCGATGGTGCGTCGCTCCAGCCACTGGTTGAGCAGTTGGGTATCGCCCTTCCAGACTTTGTAGGTAATGAGCGGATATTTTTGCTGAAACAGGCGAATCTGCTCCGGCAGACGGTAGGCGGACAAGGCGCTCACCCCGATGGACAGCGTCCCGCGAATGCCTTCGCCCGTTTCTTTTACTTCGGAGAGCGCTTCCTCCATCTGGTGGACGATGTTGAGCGCCTGGCGGTACAAGGTAAGCCCGGCTTCGGTCAGCTCCATCCGCTTCCCGGAGCGCTCCACGAGCGTGACGCCCAGCTCGTCCTCCATTTGCTTGAGCTGCTGGCTCAAAGGAGGCTGGGCCATGTTCAGCCGTTTCGCCGCCCCTGTAATTTGGCCTTCCTCCGCGATGGCGATAAAGTAGCGCAATTGCCGTATATCCACGTGTCATCCTTCTTTCGTTTTGCTCAACTATATGATTTCGATATGAAAATCAGATTTACTCGATATTTTTCATATTGTTGTTGCTATGATAGCATATGTTTCAGCAAAACATCGAGAGACGACGAAAGAAGGAAGGGAAATAGACGTGCGTACGTGGCTGGATAAGCTGTTTCACTTGCGCGCTTGCGACACGACGTTTCAACGGGAGCTGATCGCCGGATTTATCGGCTTTGTCACCATTGTCTACATTGTTGCCGTAAACGCTTCGATTTTGCAGGATGCCGGAATCCCGATGGAGGCAGGGATTTTGGCGACTGTTCTGACCGCTTTTATCGGATCGCTGTTAATGGCCTTCTGGGCGAATGCCCCGATCATCCTCGTCCCCGGCATGGGGATTAATGCGCTGTTCACCTATACGCTCTGCCAGTCGATGGGCCTCACCTGGCAGGAAGCGCTGGCGGCTGTATTCGTTTCCGGCCTGATCTTTACCGTCATCGCCTTTACCCGCGCGGCGGCGATTTTGTCCAATGCGATTCCCGCTTCGCTGAAGGAAGCGATTACGGTAGGCATCGGCTTGTTTTTGACCTTTATCGGGCTGCAAAAAGGCGGCCTGATCGTCACCAATCCGTCCACATTCGTCGCGCTGGGCGATTTGTCCAGCCCGCATGTGCTCGTGACGTTGGTAACGCTCCTCCTCACGCTGATCCTGTTTGTGCGCAATGTCCCCGGCAACTTCCTGATCGGGATTGCGGCTGGTACGGGACTTGGCTTTTTGTTCGGGATCGTCGAGCCGGGGACAGGAGAGACGTTTTCGTTTGCGCAGTACGGACAAGTATTGGGCGGCATGTCGTTTTCCGCCATCTGGACCTTGCCGTTCTGGATCGCGACCTTTTCGCTTGCGCTGGTGATCGTGTTTGAAAACATCGGCTTGCTGCACGGGCATACGGCGATGATCGGCCAGCCGCAAAAGTTCCGCCGCTCGCTGCAAGCAAATGCTTTGTCGGCGGCTATCTCCGGCATCCTGGGAACGAGTCCGACCGTATCCACGGTAGAGACGGCAGCCGGAATCGCGGCAGGTGGGCGGACCGGGCTGACCACGCTCGTCACCGGGACGCTTCTGTTGTTCTCGCTCGGCCTGATTCCGGTGGTGAAAATGATTCCGGACGGCGCGGTTGCGCCTGTGCTCATCATCATCGGGGCACTGATGCTGCAAAATGTGCAAAACATCAATCTGAAAGACTTTTCGGAGGGCTTCCCCGCCTTTTTGATTATCGCGATCATTCCGCTGTCCTACAGCATCGTGGACGGCATCGCTTTCGGCTTCGTGGCGTACCCGCTGATGAAGCTCGCGCTGGGCAAGCGCCGGGAAGTGCCTGCCTTGCTGTACGTCATCGCCGGGTTGTTTTTGCTCAATCTGATGCTGCCTGTATTCACGTAAGGAAGAGATACCCCGACTTTCCGTTGGGGTATTTTTTTGTCCTTCTGCCTTCTGGTACGGTATGGCCGAGGGGGAATGGACAGTGAGACAGTGTGTGCACGGAGAGGGCTTTTCGGTTGATCCGCAGACGCATTCGCCGGAGTTGCTGCGGACATGGTCCGGCAAGCAGTTGTTTTGTCAACAGTGTGGGGCGAAAGTGATCTTTCGGCGCGGACAGCGCGTGGCTCCGCACTTCGCCCATGTAGCGAGCAGTTGCTGTGACGCTGGTGAGCCGGAGACAGCCGAGCACAAGGCGGGAAAACAACTGCTGGTGGAGTGGGTCCGGGAGCTGTATCCCGCGAATCACACGCGTCAGGAAGCGTATTTGGAAGAGATCGGGCAGCGCGCAGATGTTTTGACGATTTTCCCGAACGGACAGCGGCTTTGTATCGAATACCAATGCTCACGGATCGAGGACAAGGCATTGCGCAAACGGATCGAGGGATATGACCAGGCGCAGATCGCGCAAATCTGGATCATCGGGAAAAGCGTCTTTGCGAGCCGGTCTGTCAATCGCTTTCGGCTGCAAGCCTGGGAGAAAACGATTTGGGAGCGGCAGCGCCTGCTGTGCCTGCTCGATCCGCTCGGGAGGAAGCGCCTGGACGTGCTCCTGGATTTGGCAGCAGTGGCGGGAGCGAAGACGCTGTTTTCCTGCAAGCGCAGGGCGGAGTGGGAGCTTTCGCGGTTGAAGCTCACGCCGGAAGCGCAGCTTTTGCAGGCAGACGATGCCCCGCTGGCGGCGGAAAAGAAGCGACAAAGCCCGCAGGCCCAAAAAACATCCCGGCGCAGGGCAACAAGGGAAAAGGCGGCGCTGGCACATAAAAAAACGGAACGCGAGCGAGAGCGCGAGTTTTTGGCCCACCCGTTGCGAAAGTTCGCGCTGGCGAGAGTGGGCGACTATCTTTCGCATCCGCTGTTCAACCAGAAGCTGGAGGGCGACCAACTGTTTGTCATCGACCATCGCCTGTGGCAAAGCTATCTGTTTTTGACGGAAATTCACAAGGTCTATCAAAGGAAGGCTGTATTTGCCACCGGAACGGAAATTCCCCGGCTCTTTATCAAGCACATTTTGACGAAGGATGACCGCTTTTTCGAGCGGCCGTTTCGCAGCGTAGTGACCAGGTACGTCGACCAGCGGCTGGCGCAAACGATCCGTCGCCCGAACGAGCGAGAGTCGCCTGGCAAAGCGGTTCACGAGCTGGTGTACGAGTACTTTTGCCGCCTGGAGGCGCTTGGCTTTTTGCGAAATACAACGCCAAACAAAGAGCGCATTTCGGCGAGCGGTATGCTGTACGGAAGGTTTGACGTGCTGTTTGACCGTTTTTGTCCCGACTTGTTCGGCCATACGGAGCGGGAACTGGTCGCCTTTTTTCGGCAGCACGACCTTTGCTATCTGAAGGGAAGGTGGTTTGACAAAAAGCAAACGCGGAAAACGCCGCTGGATGTATAGGGAGAAAGAATGGAAAATCAATTAGATTGAAAATAAAGAAAATTTTAAAAATTTAAGAAGGGCTTTGCGGTACAAGCAACGAATGTAATGTTTACATCCAGCATATACATTGCGAAAAAGAAGGGGGGATTTCAGATGGCGTTGCTTGAGGTAGACCGGCTGTCGCTGCAGTTTGGCGGGGTAGCAGCGTTGTCGGAGGTGAGTTTTCACGTGGAAAAGGGCGAGATTTTTGCCCTCATCGGGCCGAACGGAGCAGGCAAGACGAGCATGCTCAACTGCATCAGCGGCCTGTACAAACCGACCTCTGGCACCATCCGCTTCCAGGGCGAGCCGATTCTTGCGCTTCCTCCCTACAAGCGGGCGGAAAAAGGCATTGCGCGCGCCTTTCAAAACATCGAGTTGTTCAAACATATGACTGTTTTGGACAACATCATGCTGGGCAGGCACGTGCGGATGCGGGCCGGGCTTTTGTCGTGCGGATTTTACTGGGGGAAGGCACAGCAGGAAGAGATCGAACATCGGCGGGCTGTGGAGGAGATCATCTCGTTTCTCGAGATTGAGTCCATTCGGCACAAGCCAGTGGGCACTTTGTCGTACGGCCTGCAAAAACGCGTGGAAGTCGGGCGAGCGCTCGCTCTGTTTCCGGAGCTGCTGTTGCTCGACGAGCCGATGGCGGGGATGAACAGCGAAGAAAAAGAAGATATGGCGCGGTTTATTCTCGATATTCACGAGGAGCGGGGCACGACGATGATCTTGATCGAGCACGACATGGGCGTAGTCATGGAGCTGTCTCAGCACATTGCCGTACTGGACTTCGGCAAATGCATCGCTTTTGGCACGCCGGAACAGATTCAGACCGACCCGCAAGTGATCGAGGCGTATTTGGGGCAGGAAGGGACAAAAGAGGGGAGGAGCGCATGAAGCTGAAGACCATTCCGCAATATTTGCTGGCAAGGGGAGTGCAGTGGCCGAACAAGACAGCCATGCGCCAAAAAAAGCTGGGCATCTGGCAGGAGCTGACCTGGAGGCAACTGTCGGAAGAAGTGAAAGCGCTGTCAAGTGGGCTTAGAGAGCTGGGCTTTTCGCGCGGCGACAAGCTGGCGATCATCGGGGACAACCGTCCGGAGTGGGTGATGGCCGAGGCAGCCGCGCAAGCGCTCGGGGGCGTATCCGTCGGCTTGTACCAGGATTCGCTGCCAAAAGAGATCGCCTACATTTTGAACCACTCCGATGCAAAAATCGTCGTAGTCGAGGATCAGGAGCAGGTCGACAAGCTGCTGGAAATTGCCGACGAGCTGCCGTTTGTGCAAAAAATCGTGTTTTACAAGGACAAAGGGATGCGCGGCTACGATCACCCGCTGCTCTCCCCGTTTCGCGACGTCCAGCAGCTTGGGAGGCAATGCGCTTATTACGCATCAGGCGAGTGGGAGCGGGAGGTTGAGCAGGGAAGCGTGGAGGACATCGCGATATTGTGCTATACCGCCGGAACGACCGGACCGCCAAAAGGGGCGATGCTGTCGCACCGCAATCTGCTGCACATGACGGAGAGCCTGTTTTCCATCGACCCTGTGGACGTGTCCGACGAGTACGTCTCGTTTTTGCCGCTGGCCTGGATCGGGGAGCAGATGATGAGCGTCTCCGGCGCGTTTCTCGCAGGCTACACGGTCAACTTCCCGGAGGATACGTCTACGGTACAGGCGGATTTGCGCGAGATTGGCCCGCACCTGATTTTTTCCCCGCCGAGAATATGGGAGGACATGGTGTCGCGCGTCCAGGTCAAGTTGCAGGACGCGGGCTGGTTGAAGCGCTCGGTGTACGAATGGTTCCGTCCGTACGGCGAAGCGAAGGCGCAGGCCGCGATCACGGGCGGGCGGCTGACAGTCTGGCAGCGCGTGATGTACGCGCTCGGAGACTATCTCGTCTTTTCCGCGATCAAGGATCATCTGGGGCTTTTGCGCATCAAGCGCGCCTATACGGGAGGCGCCGCGCTGGGAGCAGACGTCTCCCGGTTTTTTCAGAGCCTTGGGGTCAATCTGAAGCAAATATACGGGCAGACGGAAGTGTCCGGGATCGCCGCCGTTCACCGCGACGGTAAAATCAGGCCGGATACGGTCGGCGAACCGCTCCCGGGGACGGAGATCAACGTCTCGGACAAAGGGGAAATCTGGATCAAAAGCCCGAGCGTTTTTGCGGGCTACTATAAAAATGAGCGGGCGACGGAAGCGGTGCTGGTAGGCGGCTGGCTGCGGACAGGAGACGTCGGCTACACAGACGAGAGCGGACAGTTGGTCGTGCTCGACCGTTTGCAGGATGTGATCCGCTTGGACAACGACGAGCTGGTGTCTCCGCAGTTGATCGAAAACAAGCTGAAATTCAGCCCCTATATCAAGGAGGTGATGGCGATTGGCACGGATCGCCCGTATGTGACGGCGATTCTCAATATCGACATGGCGAATGTCGGCCGCTATGCCGAGCTGAATCAGGTCGCCTACACGACGTACAGCGACCTGGCGCAAAAGCAGGAGGTGCTGCTGCTCATTCGCCGCGAAGTCGAGCGGATGAACAGCGAGCTTGCGGAAAAGGAAAAAGTGAAGCGGTTTGTGCTGCTCCACAAGGAACTGGATGCGGATGACGAAGAGCTGACGCGGACGAAAAAAGTGCGGCGGAGCTACGTCGCAGACAAGTACGAAGCGGTAATTGACGGCATGTACAGCGATTTGAACGCGGTCTGGGTAGAGGGCGCGGTCCGCTACCGAGATGGTCGGGAAACAGCCGTCCGCACGCAACTGAAAATCGTCGATGTGGACGCGCCGCTGGCGTCGGATGGGGAGGTGGCGTAATGGATATGTTTTGGCAACTGCTGGTCATGGGGCTGGCGGTAGGGAGCATTTACGGCTTGATCGCGCTCGGATTTGTCCTCATTTACAAATCGAGTGACGCGATCAACTTCGCGCAGGGCGAGTTCGTGCTGGTCGGCTCGTACGTCTGCCTGACGCTGATTACTTCCTACCAGATACCGTTTTTGCCCGCCTTGCTGCTGACGCTCGTCTTCAGCGCGGTGCTCGGCTGGGCGGTGGAGCGCGTCGTCTTGCGGCCGTTCATCGGCGTGCCCGTCATCTCCATGATTATGGCGACGATCGGTCTGTCCAGTGTCATGGCGGGGATCGTCCACCTGTTCTGGGGGACGGATACACGGGTGTTTCCGGCGATTTTTCCTGTGCAGCCGCTTGCGCTCGGTGGCGTAGTCGTCCCACAAGTGTACGTCTGGTCGCTGGTTACCGTACTCATTTTGCTCGGGTTGTTTACGTTGTTTTTCAAGTTTTCCAAGCTCGGAATCGCCATGCGCGCAACGGCGGACGATCAGCAGGCAGCTCTCTCCATGGGGATCAGCGTAAAAGTGATTTTTGCCGTCACTTGGGCGATTTCCGCGATTGTCTCGTCAGTCGGCGGCGTACTGCTCGGCAATATTAATGGGGTCAACTCCTCGCTGGCGCTGATCGGGCTGAAGGTGCTGCCAGTAGCTTTGCTCGGCGGACTGGACAGCATTCCCGGCGCGATTGTCGGCGGCTTTATCATCGGCGTGCTGGAGACGCTGGCGGGCGGGTACCTCGATCCGATTTTGGGCGGCGGGGTCAAGGAAGTGTTGCCGTTTGTTGTACTCGTGCTGATTCTCATGTTCAAGCCGTACGGGTTGTTTGGCAAACGTGAGATTGAAAGGGTGTGAGCGGATGAGTAGTCCATTTGTCAGTGAATGCGGAGAGTTTCGCACGACGTATCGGGAAGACATGGCGCTGTACAAAATTCCGCGCATCCGCTACCGGGTGTACGCGCTGCTCGGTTGTTTTCTCCTGCTGCCCTGGGTGGTCAGCGAGTATGTGACCAGTCTGGCTGTCTTGTGTGCCATCGCCTCGATCGGCACTATCGGTCTGAATATTTTGACAGGTTTTACCGGGCAAATTTCCATCGGGGTCGGCGCTTTTCTCGGAGTGGGCGGGTACGCATCGGCGCTGCTCACGACGTCGCTTGGCCTGAGCTTCTGGATTTCGCTGCCGCTGGCCGGAATTGCGACGGCATTGGTCGGGGCGCTGTTCGGAATCCCTTCCTTGCGGCTAAAAGGGCTGTACCTCGCGATGGCGACTTTGGCCGCGCAAGTGATTATTTTGTATGCGATGAATCATTGGGATGGGCTTACGGGCGGTACAGCCGGGATGATTTTGTCCCGCCCGACGCTGGGCAGCTTTTCGTTCGATTCGGAGATGAGCTATTACTATTTGACGCTGGCTGTGCTCGTGGTTACGTTCGTCTTTTCGGCAAACCTGTTTCGCTCCCGCACCGGACGCGCGTTTGTCGCCGTGCGCGACCGCGATCTCGCCGCAGAGGTCATGGGGATCAACCTGTTTCGCTACAAAGTGCTGGCTTTTGCCACCAGCTCGTTTTTCATCGGGATCGCAGGCGCGCTGATGGGCCATTACACGCTGGTGATTTCCCCGGAGCACTTCGACATCGGGGTGTCGATCGAGTATTTGGCGATGATTTTGATCGGCGGGCTGGGGAGTGTCGTCGGCTCGATTTTCGGCGCGGTGTTTCTCACCTTGCTGCCCGTGCTGTTGCGCGAGCTGATGGATTTGCTCGCTGTGCTGTTGCCGCAGGTGACCGAGCATTACGGCGCCATTCGCCAAATCATTTTTGGCGGCATCGTCATCGGCTTTCTCATCTACGAGCCGGAGGGACTGGCGAAGATGTGGCGCAATTTCAAGGAGAAGTGCAAGCTGTGGCCGTTTTCCTACTAACGCTCTTTGGGCAGCGCCTGTAAAAAATAAAAAGGGGGATTTTCAGGATGAAAAAACGGATGCAAGCGATTTCGGTTGCGATTCTCTCTGCGGTATTGATCGCAGGCTGCGGGGGAGGCGGACAGTCAAGCGCTCCGGCCGCGACAGGCGGCTCGTCGGGCAATTCGTCGGGCGGCACAAGCGCTCCGGCTGCAACTGCGCCTGCGGCCACGATCAAAATCGGCGGGCTGTTTGACGAAACGGGCGGAACCGGAGACGTCGGCAAGCCGTACGCAGAGGGCGAAAAGGCGTACATTGACTACCTCAACTCCAAAGGCGGCATCGAGGGGGCGAAGGTCGAGCTGATCGGCGTGGACTACGCCTACAAAGTCCCGGAGGCGGTGAAAATTTATCAAAAGTTCATCAAGCAGGATAAAGTCTCGGCGATTTTGGGCTGGGGAACCGGAGACACGGAAGCGATGAAGGAGCTGATCGCCAAAGACAAAGTGCCGTTCATCTCCGCCTCCTACTCCGAAGCGCTGACGCAGGTCAACCAGCATCCGTACAACTTCATGACGGCTGCCACCTACTCCGATCAGGCCAAAGTCGCGATCAAATGGTTCCGCGACAACTGGAAAGGCAGCGGCAATCCGAAGCTGGCCTTGCTCTACAACGACACCCCGTTCGGCAAGTCGCCGATTGAGGACGCCAAAGCGTACGCCGCTTCCGTAGGCGTGGACGTCGTGGATGAGCAGATTGTCGATCTCAAGGCGCTCGACGCGACACCGCAGCTTCTTAACATGCAAAAGAAAAATCCCGACTTCGCCATCATCCAGCAGACGTGGGGAGCGACGGCTACCATTTTGAAGGATGCGAAAAAGCTCGGGCTGACGACCAAATTCATCGGCTTGAACTGGGCGGCGGGCGAAGGCGTCATCACGCTGGCGGGCGACGCGGCGGAAGGCTACATCGGTGTCATCACTCACGCCTTCCCGTACGAAAATTTGCCGGGACTGAAAGAAATCGAAGACTACCTCGCCACCAAAGGAGAGAAGCTGGCGGACAAAAACCAGAAGTTCGTCCAAGGCTGGGTCGCAGCGAAAATCATGGTGGAAGGAATTAAAAATGCGGGCGACAATTTGACAGGCGAAGGAATCAAGGCGGGCATCGAAAAAATTTCCAACCTGGAGTTTGGCGGCCTGGCTGCTCCTGTCTCCTTCTCGGCTGATAATCACCGCGGAACGACGCAGGTGCGGCTCGGCGAAGTGAAAAACGGCAAGTTCGAGATCATTACGGACTACATCGGCTACTAAAGGCTGGATCGGGGGAAGCCATGCTAACACTGAACAACGTGGAAGTGATGTACGGCAAGGTGATTCTCGTCCTGAAGGGGATGTCGATGCACGTGCCGGAGGGGAAAATTGTCGCGCTGCTCGGCAGCAACGGCGCGGGCAAGACGACGACGCTGCGGGCGATATCCGGCCTGCTGAAAAGCGAGAACGGCGAAGTGACGGACGGCAGCCTGGAGTACGCGGGAAGCGTCATCACCGGGAGAGAGCCGGAGGAAATCGTCAAAAGCGGAATTTTTCAGGTGATGGAAGGCAGGCGCGTGTTCGAGCATCTCAGCGTGGAGGAAAATCTCATCGCCGGAGCCCATACGCGGCGGGAACGCGGCTCGCTCAAGGACGAGATGGAGCAGGTCTACCACTACTTTCCCAAGCTGAAAATGCTGCGCACAAGAACGGCTGGCTACTTGAGCGGCGGCGAACAGCAGATGCTGGCGATCGGCCGGGCGCTGATGGCCCGTCCACGGTTGCTCTTGCTCGATGAGCCATCGCTCGGTTTGGCCCCGCTGCTCGTGAAGGAAATTTTTTCGATCATCAAAAAGATCAACGAGGAGCAAGGCACAACGATACTCGTCGTCGAGCAAAACGCGAATGTCGCCCTGTCCATTGCCGATTACGGCTACATCATGGAAAACGGCAGGATCGTGCTGGAAGGGGACGTGGAGTCGTTGCAGTCCAACGAGGACGTTCGCGAGTTTTACTTGGGTATGAGTGACGGGAAGCGAAAAAGCTTTCGCCAGGTGAAGCACTACAAACGGCGGAAGCGCTGGTTGTGACGGCAGAAAGCGGCAAAGGCAGCCATCCTCTTTGGGGGGTGGCTGTTTGCTTATTGATCTTTTCATCCAGCCAGTGGTAAATTTAGGGGTGCTGTAGCGGGTGCGCACCATGGCGTGCCTCGCTGCCACACGTCCATTCACGGGCTTTAACGCAAGGCTGGCCGCTTTGCGAAAAGACTGCACGGCCCGATCAAGGAGGGAAAGCATGCTTCCGTTAACGTTACAACAGGTCGATGAGCTGACCGCCGATGTCGCGGCCGTAATCGCGCCGTGCCTGTACAACCCGACACCGGAAAAGCTGAACGTGCTCATGAGATTGTACAAGACCGATCCGAATCGGAGCTTGTACGCCTGCGTCGATGGCGACAGCGTCTTCGCGATTATCGGGCTGAAAAGGAATCCGACTGAGAATACGGCGGTCATTTTGCATATTGCGGTCACAGAAGAGCGGCGGGGACAAGGCGTCGGACGCCAATTGATCGACGACGTCTTGGCCCTGCACTCGTTGGCTGCCATTCAGGCGGAAACCGATCGGGAGGCGGTTGCTTTTTATCGGTCGTGCGGGTTTGCGGTGGAGAGTCTGGGGGAAGTCTACCCCGGCGTTGAGCGTTTTTTATGTATGAAAAAGAATGAGGCTGGACTTGCGGGGAAGAGGGAAAGCGCCAGGTAAGCCAGTTTTTGCAAAAAAGGACACCTTTTGCTTCGTCATGAGCAGAAGGTGTCCTTGCTTGTTGAGCGAGTTGCTTGTTGAGCGAGTTGCTTGTTGAGCGAGTTGCTTGTTGAGCGAGTTGCTTGTTGAGCGAGTTGCTTTGTTGAGTGAGCTGCTCTGCTTGGTGAGTTACTTGTTTGCTGAGCTACTTGTCTGCTAAGCTGCTTGTTTGGTCCGTCGCCCATCTCCCTCAGTTGCCCGAAGCGCCTGTTGCCAAGCTTAGCGCTTCACCAGCACGAACGCCTTTTTCACTTCATCCAGCGTCATGACGAGCGATTGAAACTTTTTGCCTTTGTCAGTCGCCGGGTCAAACACGCTGTCTTGTGGCAGAGCCGCGACGTAGACGGTGTTGGTTGCGGGATTTTGCGCGATTTCGTAGCCGACTGGCGGTTCATTTGGCGTGTTCAGCTTTTTCCAGTCGCTTTTGTCAAAAGCGTAAATCACGACGACCGCTGCCTGGTCTTCCGCCTTGCTGCTGTTGAACAGGAAGGAGGTCACGCTCTTGGCCTCTGGCAAGTATGGATCGGCATGCGGGCCTGTTTTCTCGTCGATCAGGATGTTCCCGTTCCACGATTGTGGCGCGAGAAAATCATAAGCGGAGTCGTAGCTGCGAAAAGAGCCTTGATACACTGTTTTCTCCGCTTTGGTCGGCTCAAAATGGGCGCTCATCAGTTCCCACTTGCTTTGGCTCCATTTCCATTTCGATTTGAGGTAGCCGCGCACGTCTGCGTTGTAGTCTCCGGTCAGGCGCTCTGTGCCTTCCAGCACGTAAAGACCGTTTTTGTTGTTGTCGATTGGCTTCAACTCGACAAATCCGTCTCCAACGATGCCTTGTTTGTCTTTATCAAGGCCAGGCAGGCTGAGCTTTTCGGCTTTGCCGTTTTGGACGGTGTAGATGTGCTGGATGGTGTAGCCGCCGCTGCCGCCCGTATTTGCGGTAACCATGATCTCGCCTTTTTTGTCGTAGGTGAAGTCTTGCACGGACAGCTTGGGCTCATAGCCGCCGTCTTTGACGTCAATCGGAAACGACTTCTTGGTCTGGCCATCTGTTACTTTGACAGTGAGGGCGGAAATGTACGGGCTGTTTTTGTCCTTTTTCCCGTAGAGCGTGATCGTGTCGGCCTTTTTGTCGCCTGTCACGTCAGCCGTTTTTTCCGCGAGCGCCTGCAGGTCTTTTGTGGCAGAGCCTGTGCTTGCGGCGTCGGCGGTCAGGGCTTGTCCGGTGAAAAGCACCGAGGTGAGCAATGTCCCTGTGACGATTTTGTTCCAGTTGTTCATGTTGAATGTTCTCTCCCATCTTGGTGTTTGTTCATGGTGTCAGGTGAGTGTGTGGTGAGTGAGTTCATGTGTCTTGCTACACGTTCATTATGTACGATAGAGTGGATCCGATGGTTACAGACAAGTGACAGCCCGCCTACAAAACAGTAACAGGGAAAAAGCGGGCGGGGCAGCTTCCTGCGAGCATTGCGCAAACAGCCGATTCCAAGTAGAATGATGAAATGCCCAAAAGGGCCGCGGTTCGAAAAACTCCCGCGTTATCAAAACTAGGAGGCTATCATATGTTTAATCTTGCACTCGGAGTATGTTTTGCTCTGGTGAATTTCGGGCTGTTTCTGCTCTGCTACCGCCTGTTCGGCAGAATGGGGCTGTACGCCTGGATCGGAATGGCTACGGTGCTGGCGAACATTCAGGTGGTCAAAACCATCGAGATGTTCGGGCTGGTCATGACGCTCGGCAATACGATTTATGCATCCATCTACCTGGTGTCAGACCTGCTGAATGAAAAGTACGGCGAGCGGGCGGCGAAAAAGGCGGTCTGGTTCGGCTTTTTCACCTTGATCGCGACGACGATCATCATGCAGCTCGTGCTGTTGTTTGATCCGCAGCCGGAAGACATTGCCCAGGAATCGCTGGAAAAGCTGTTCGGCCTGATGCCAAGGCTCGCTTTGGGCAGCCTGTGCGCGTACTTGCTGAGCCAGTTCGTGGACGTGAAAATTTACTCCTGGCTGAAGATAAAGTGCCCGGGACGCAACCAGTTGTGGATTCGCAACAACGGGAGTACGCTGTTCAGCCAGTTGCTCGATTCCTTGACGTTTTGCACGATCGCTTTTTGGGGCGTCTACCCGCTGGAGGTATGGTGGCAAATCCTATTGACCACGTATCTCATCAAGTTCGTCGTCTCGGCTGCTTCGACGCCGTTTCTCTATGTTGCACGCAATATGAAGGTGCCGGAAGAGTAAGCACAAAAAGACAAAAAAAAAAAGCCACCTGATCTTACCCTTGTAAAGTAGACAGTCTATAAACAAGCCTTTATAAGTCTATCGCCACACACGTTTTGGGCTCTGGGTGGAGAGGTCCGCCTCTTCCCCGTCCGCACTCGCAGATTTTCACAAAGAAATCATGTTCAACATTCATCCTACAAACAAAGTCTCGTTATATCCCTTCAATTAGTGAGTTTTGAAGATACACCATACTGCCCCCCAAAAAATAAATTGTATTTTTTGTAACTTTTTGTAACATTCATCCGTCTTTATTAGTGTAATATTCCAAAAATTAGAACTAGAGGAATCACTAGTGAAAAAAGGCTCTGCAATTTTTACGGCAGCAACACTTTTAGTGGGAGTACTGTCTTTTTCGACACCGAGTCACGCGACAACCACTTCGTTTACTGATACCGACTGGTTAAATGCCTGGAGGGTTTCTTCATCAGGCTATATATACACGCCTGTTGCTTTAACCACGAAGGTCATCTCAGATTTTTCAATTGACTACACAGCTAAAACAAAAGTAGCAACTAGGTGGGATCTAAGTGCAAGCATTAGTTCGAGTGCCGCAAGTACTTTTGGAGGTAGCCTAGGTGTGGGTACACTAAATGTCAGAGGGTCCTCGGTATCTTTGCCTAACACAAGCTCTTACGTTTCTGAGCCTAATACAGTGGTTACAGGACGAAATTGGACAGGTACAAAATCATATAATGCGACAGAAGGCAGTAGTTATGGCACGAGTGCATATATTGTATCATCGAGCAAAGGTTATCAAACGAATACAACTGGCCAAGTAGACTTTAGCTGGTAAAAAAAGGAGGTAGAAAAAGGATGAAAAAACTCTCAATTTCCCTCTCTCTATTGACTGTATTGGGCTCAGCTTTAGCAATATCCTCTTTTGCGACAAACGAACAAACTGAAGTTTTCAAGTCCCTTAAAGAAGAGATAGTCAACATCAAATCAACTAAAGAAAGCACCTTAGTTCAAGTTGAAAATGAAAGTATTACTGATAAGGAATTTAAAATCTATAAGGCTTACATGAAGGCTAATCAAAAGCTCAATAAAGCCTCGAATGAAATATCAGATAATGATTTGTTGACGGAATTGGTAATGGATGAACTATTAGTTCAGGAAGCTGAAAATCAAGGTGTGTCAGTTAGTTTAAATACAGCAAAAGAATATTCGATCAAAATGAAAGAAATATTAGAAAATGCTGATGAGAAATCCAAAGAATTTCAAAGGAATGCTATAGAAGTAACTGGTTTAAGTGAAGACAAATACTGGGAAGAATATGCTCCGGACATGTATAGGAAGCAGCTAAGTACTTCAAACTTGGTTGAAAAACTCGTAAAAGACGGGGTACTCCCAAATGCAATAGACAATCTTGATGACTTTAATAAAGCATTCGAGAAATACAAGAAAGAATTGTATAAAAAGGCTTCGAAAAAGGTGAAAGTTCTAAATGACGAAGTTCAATTGCAGGACTAAACAAGCTGGGGCTGAGTAGCCCCGGCTTGTTTCCTATGAGGGAGGGATAATAAATGAATGAAAAGAATGAAAAGAATGAAACGATGCCCACAGATAAATCCGTTTCAGAGCGCAATCCTATAAATGAAATGTTGGAGGATGCGCAGCGAATAGAAGGAAGCGGGCCACCTAAAAAAATAAATATGAAAACAATGCCAAGATGGTTGAGAATATTTGGTTATTCATTTCTGATTCTGTTTTTTGTCTTTGTATTATTGATCCTTATTTCGAGTTTGGTGAGATAAACGCATAGTTCGATCCTCTCAGTGAAGGATGCACGTACCCCTGTCAAGTAGACAGCTATAAAAAAGCCTAAGCGGCCAGTGTGTTTCCGTACGCAGCGGGAGCATGTCAACGCCGGAATTAATTTGACCCACTAGCGCCGGGATATTTTTGACCCACCTGTGCGCCTGGCGTCGAATAGATCCCGGTTTTTAGTTTTTCTTCGAGTCGCTTGTTGTACTGCTGGGACGTGTATGGGAAGCTTTGATCCGAATGGAGAATCGCTCCCTGCACGTCTCTTTCCTTATGCAGCTCTTCTACGGTGTCTATGACCATGAAGACCTGCCAAGCGACAATCTCATTGATAGAAAAGATCCTGTATCGCTGACAAGAAATAGAACTTGTCCATCAAAGCAATACAGGAAAAATCCGTTACAAACAGCCGATTCGGTTGCTCTCCTTTGAAGTTGCGTTCACTCGCTTTGAAGGTTTTTATTTTACAAGAATGGAAGGGATATACATTCTTTACATCCAATTTACATAAAATTCGGATTGTATGTTTACGATGTGTATAGTTTATGGTTTCGCATGTTTGAGAGGAGGAAGAAAAAGAGAATGCAAAGCAAAAAGGGAAGATTGCGCTGTCTCTCGAAGCTGGCGCTGATCGCGGCGGTTGTCGCGAGCGCGGTTTTGCCGAGCGGATGGGAGCCGCAGGCAAAAGGGCAGCAAGCCGGACATGTCGTCATCAGCGAGGTGTACGGAGGCGGAGGAAACAGCGGGGCCGATTACAAAAACGACTTTATTGAGCTGTACAATCCGACGGGCACGACCGTCTCGCTTGCAGCCTGGTCTGTGCAGTACGCTTCAGCAAGCGGGCCGACATGGAGCAAGACAGACTTGACGGGCAGCATCGCTCCATACGGATATTACTTGATTAAGCAGGCGGCAGGAACAGGGGGAACGACCGGGCTGCCCGCCGCAGATGACGAGGGCGCGATTGCCATGGGAAGCACGGCTGGAAAAGTGGCCCTCGTCAGCAGCGGAACCATCTTGACGGGAGCCGATGTGTCCGCCCGGCCCGATGTAGTCGATCTGGTCGGCTTCGGAGCGGCCAATGGCTATGAGGGGGCTGGTCCTGCTCCCGCTACGTCGAACTCTGCCAGCGCTTCCCGCAAAAGCCGAGCGGATGGCATCGTGCCAAACGGCGGTAACGGCTGGGACACGGACAACAACAGCGCCGACTTCGTGGTGGGAGAGCCTACTCCGAAAAATACGCAGAGTCCGGCAGAGCCGCCGCCGACAGAGAGCGATGTCAGCGAGAAGCCGAGCGGCCGGGAGCTGCTGTTTGACAATACGAATCCGGCGGAAGCCGTCATTCGCGGCCAAGTCCGTCCGCACGTCACCATCAAGGTGTACGCAAGCCCGCCTGCTGGCAGCGAAACGCCTTTGGCTGAGCAGGTGTCGAACGATTCCGGCCAGGTCGAACTGACTTTTGCCCATCCGACTTCGGCAGCGGTCTATCTCACAGCGACGGAGAGCGGCAAACAGGAGAGCGAAAGCATCGAGCTGCTGCCAGCCGAGGCAAGCCCGGCCTTGACGGCTGAAAAAATCAGCTTGCAGCAAACGGGAAGTGCAGCGGAGTTAAACGGCCAAGCGGGGGCAGCCGCAGGCAAGGCGATTTTGCGCGCCTATGATGCGCCAGATGGCAACAGCCTGCTGCTCAGCGGCAATCCGACAGGCAACGCAGGGGAGAACGGCGCGTTTTCTTATTTGCTGCAAGGCATCGAGCAGTTGGAAACCGTCTACGTGACGCAGCAGCTCGCAAGCGAGCACGGCAAGATGTTCGAGAGCGAGCCTGTGCCGATTGCCAAGTCTGTGCTTTCGACCAGCACGATTGCCGAGGCGAGGGCGCTGGCAAAAGGAACAACCGCGAGCGTTGCCGGAACCGTGACGGCCATCTTTGAGGCGGGGGGCCAAAACAACGTCTACATGCAGGACGAAACGGCCGGGCTGGTCGTGCGCGGTCCAGGGCTTGCCGCCAAAATCGCGGTCGGAGACAAAATCCGGGCGACCGGAAAAATGAATGACTACTACGGGCTGGCCCAGCTCGAAGCCGCAACCGACGACGTGACGGTCATAGAGAAGCAGGCAGGTGTGCCAACGCCGCAGTCGGTTACATCGGTGAATTTTGCGTCCCATGCGGGGGAAGCCATCGAAGGCCAACTGGTGACGGTCCGCAATGTGACGGTCCAGTCTGTACAAAGCGGCAATTATACGTTGCAAGACGATCAGGGCAACTTCCTCTCCCGCCCGCCCGTCACCCTCCTGCTGGAACCGGGCACGACTTACGCCAGCATCACCGGAGTGGTCAACTACGATTTTAACGAATACAAACTGGTGCCGCGGACGCAGGCAGATTTGGTCGAGGATGAGACGCGGGTGCCGACGGTGACGGCGTATCCGCAAGGCCCGCTGGTCGCGGCAGGCACCAAAGTGAGCTTGTCCACGTCCATGGCAGACGCGAAAATTTACTACACGACAGACGGCACGGAGCCGACCAGAGACAGTGCCGTCTATACGGAGCCGATCCAGCTCGACGCGGATACGACGATTCAGGCGTTTGCCGTCAAGGAAGGTTTCACGGACAGCAAAGTCGCCAGCTTCCGCTACACGATCCAAAAAGAGAGCGTGCGCATTCGCGATATTCAGGGAGCCTCCCACCAGTCCCCGCTGGAAAACGGCACGGTAAAAGCCGTCACGGGAATCGTCACGGCAGTCGTGAAAAGCGGCGGAACAATACAAGGCTTCTACATGCAAGACCTGCTTCCGGACGACGATCCGCGCACGTCCGAGGGCATCTACGTGTACGAGCCGAGAGCGGCGGTAAACGCGGGCGATGAAGTGAAGGTAGACGGTACGGTGAAGGAGTACGTGTCGCAAAACCGAGCGGCGACCGATCTCACCCAGACGCAGATTGACGCGGCGAGAGTCACCGTTGTCAAAAAGGCGCAGCCGCTCCCGGACCCGGTTGTTTTAGGGAAAGGAAGCTACCGCTATCCGAAGGGGATCATTGACAACGACAGCCTGGGCACATTCGATCCGGAGGAGGACGGCATTGACTTCTGGGAGAGCCTCGAAGGGATGCTGGTGCAGGTCGACAATCCGGTCGTAGTCGGGGAAACAAAAGTTTTCACGAACCCGGCAAGCGTAGAGTTCGTCGTCATTGACGACGAGGCGCATCGCGGACAGCCGCGTACGCCGGCAGGCGGCGTGGTGCTTGCAGCCGACGATTTTCACCCTGAGCGCATCACTGTAGCAGACAAACTCGTGCCGATTTTGGAGCGTCCAATGGTTGGCGACAAAATCTCCGAGCCTCTGGTAGGGATCATTGATTACAGCTTTGCCAATTACAAGCTGTATCCCACCGAAACGGTTTCCGTCCAGTCGGGCGGCAACAAACCGACTGTGACGACACTCGCCCCGAAAGACGATGAGTTGACGATTGCTTCCTACAACATTGAAAATTTTTCGGCCAAAACCGAGTCCCAAAAAATAACGCGAATCGCGGAAACGATCGTCGAGAACATGAAAGCGCCGGATATTATCGGCGTAGTGGAAATGCAGGACAACAACGGACCGACGGACGACGGCGAAACAAATGCCGCGAAATCCGCAGATGCCTTGCGCAAGGCAATCCAGCAAAAGAACGGCCCTGCCTATCGCTACATCGACATCGCGCCAGAGAACAACCAGGACGGGGGCCAGCCAGGCGGCAACATCCGCGTCGGGTTTTTCTACAACCCGGCTCGCGTGCAACTGGCAGAGGGCGTAGCGGGAACGGCAACAGAGGCAGTACAGGTCGAGACACGCGACGGAGCGGCGTACCTCTCGCGCAATCCAGGCCGGGTCGACCCGAACAACGAGGCATTCGCGTCCAGCCGCAAGCCGTTGGCGGCGCAGTTCGTCTTCCAGGGCAAGCCTGTGTTTGTCATCGCCAACCATTTCAATTCCAAGGGCGGGGATGGGGCGCTGTTCGGCAAACAGCAGCCGCCGGAGCTGGTTAGCGAGAAGCAGCGAATGAAAATCGCCCGCGTGCTGAACGGCTTTGTGAAACAAATCCACGCAGCAGATCCCAAGGCCAATGTGGTCGTGTTGGGCGACCTGAACGACTTTCCGTTTTCCAATCCAGTGAAAGCGCTGACGGATGGCGCTCTGACCAATATGGTCGAGAAGCTGCCGCCGGGCAGACAGTACACCTACGTGTACCAGGGCAATTCCCAGGTGCTCGATCAAATTTTGGTCAGCCCCCATCTGGAAAAAAGCACAAAGGTGGACATCGTGCATATCAATGCCGGATTCACCGAGGGCGAGGGCCGGGTGAGCGACCACGATCCGGTGCTTGTGCAAATCCATTTGCAAGATCAGGGCGAGCACGAGACGACGGCGCAGGAAGTGGCGGACGGCATCACGGGTCTTGCGCAGCCGGCAGCGGGGGCGACAAGGCTGCGTTTGCCTGAAGTGCCCGCAGGATTTACGGTCGCAATCAAGCAATCGAGCGACACAGGCGTCATCGCGCTGGATGGCACGATCACGCCGCCGAGTCGCCAGACGGACATCGAGCTGATTTTGCTAGTAACCCGGGGGTCGGACGGTACGAGCGCCAGCACCGAAAAGCTGACCGTCCAGGTGCCAGCCAAACCGACAACCCCGCCGCCTCCTGTCACTCCGCCAGATCCGACACCGACGCCAGACAGGCAAAAAGAAACAAACAAGCAGGCAGAACAGGCCATTTTGTCTGCAAAAGATGAACAGAGCATCGAGGAACAGGTGCAGCGGGTGCTTGCCAGTCTGGAAAAGCTGCTCGCCGCCAAACAGGTCAACCAGGCCGAGAAGTGGGACGCGGTCGCGCATTCCGTTTCGACCGTGCTGGCCGCTGTAGCGGAGCAGGCGGAGCGCGGAGTCGTTCGGGAAAAGACGCTGCTTGCGCTTGGCGAAAGCTTTTTGGACGAAGCATTTGCGCCCCTCGCAAGCGACGAGGAAGCGGATGCGGAGCTGGCAAGGTTGGGGCTCGCCGCCTTGGCGAATTTTGCAAACACAGTGCTGGAACCGCTCGCGCCAAAGGCGGTTCCTAAGGACGTAGCCAAGCGTGTTCGCCTGCTGGCAGAAACGCTGCTGAAACAGGCAAGCACATTGGCCGTCGAGCCTGGGGCCGAGATCAAAGCCCAAGACGAGCAAGTGGGCGACGCGCTCGACACGCTGGACGATTTTTTGGAAGCCATCGAAGACGTGCAGGAAAAAATCGGCTTTTCCCCGGTGCTGTTCATTCGCATGGAAGGCGAGGGGGCAGAGGAAGACGGTGCGGATGCCGATACGGCCGACCGTCCCCGCAGCAAAAAAGCAGGGCAGGCAGATCAGCGGATTACATTGGAGCAGAAGCTGGTCGAGCTGCTGAAGAAAAAAGAGGTCGGCATCAGGCTGACCGTTCCGGCAGGAGCATGGGTAGAAGTACCGGGAGCTTATTTTGCCAAGGAAAGCGGAAGAAAATTTGCCCTCTCCCTGACAGCGGCAGAAGCAAGCGGCTGGAAGGGCGTTTCCCATCCGGGTGAAGCCTATTTGCTCGAAGCGTGGAGCAACGGAAAAGCGCTGGGCAGCCTTGGCGAGCCAGGCTTTACGCTCGCGCTGCCGCTGGCGGCCGATGCAGGTGAAAAGCTGCAAGCTTACACGTACCGCAACAAGCAGTGGCGGGCAGTAACAGGGGCGAAGGGCAAGCCGCTCCAGGTGGCGCAAGAAGCTGACCTGGCCGTCTTCACAGTCAAGTCGGCGGCGACCTACGTCGCGGGGAACGCTGCCTTGGAGGCGCTCGAAGCCAAACTGAAGTCGTTGAAGCTCGCTCCCGGAGAGGAAGCACAGCTTGAGGTGCTGGCGATATTCGGCGACGGCACTTCGGAAGACGTGACAAAGGCAGAAGGAATCGAGTTCGAGTCCAGCCGTCCCGCGCAGATCGAGGTGGACGAGGAAGGCCGGGTGTCAGTTCTGGCCGATGCGGAAGCGGGCACGCGCGCGACGATTTCGATTCGCTATGCCGGAAAAACGGCGAAGGTGCATCTTTTTGTCAGAAGCGCAGAAAAGTAAGGGCCGCGGGGGAGAGCTTCACGCAGGAGCGGGCGGCACAACTGCTTGCCGTCGCAAAGCCGCGCGTCTCGTCTGCCTCGCAAATGAAAAAACGGGTCGGGAGAAGCTTCCCGGCCCGTTTTGCGTCTCGATTTTCCTAGCGCGCCATTCCCATTGCTCTTTCTACTTTGTGCAGCATTTCATTCGCCACGGCATTTGCCTTTTCTGCGCCCGCCGAGAGGATGTCGTCCAGCTCGGAGGAATGGAACAGTTGCTCGTAGCGCTCCTGGATCGGACGCAGCGTCTCCACCACGACTTCCGCCAGGTCGGTTTTGAATGCGCCATAGCCTTTGCCCTCGTACATCGCTTCGATCTCTTCCAGCGACTTGCCGGAGCAGAGCGAGTAGATCGTCATGAGGTTCGATACGGCAGGCTTTTCTGCCTTGTCATAGCGCACGCTGCTGTCCGAGTCGGTCTGCGCGCGCTTGATTTTTTTCGTAATCGTCGCCGGGTCGTCGAGCATGGAGATGAAAGCGCCCTGGTTCGGATCGGACTTGCTCATTTTTTTCGTGCCGTCGGCAAGCGACATGATGCGTGCGCCCGTTTCCGGCAGGCGTACTTCCGGAATGGTGAAAATGTCGCCGTAACGGTTGTTGAAGCGGGTCGCCAGGTCGCGGGTCAGCTCCAGGTGCTGTTTCTGGTCCTCGCCGACCGGAACGTAGTCTGTGCCGTACAGCAAAATGTCTGCGGCCATCAGTGGCGGATACGCCAGCAAGCCGGCCGGAATCGATTCGCCCCGTCCGTCGGATTTGTCCTTGAACTGGGTCATGCGCTCAAGCTCGCCGAGGTACGAGGTGCACAGCATGATCCAGCCGAGTTTGGCATGGGCTGGCACTTCCGATTGGACGAACAAAGTCATTTTGTTCGGGTCGAGGCCGACTGCCAGGTAGAGCGCTGCCAGACGGCGGATGTTTTCGCGCAAGACGGCTGGCTCCTGCGGAACTGTGATCGCGTGCTGATCGACGATGCAGTAAAAGCAGTTGAACTGGTCCTGCAGCGGAACGAAATGCTTCATCGCGCCGAGGTAGTTGCCAAGGGTCAAAATACCGCTCGGCTGAATACCGGAAAAAATGGTTTTCATGAGAGTGCTGCTCCTTTCCATAGAGGGAAATCTGTTTGGGAGAAAAACAAAAAGGTCCATCCGCCCTGGACAGGGACGAATGAACCGTGGTGCCACCCTTGTTATTTTGCACACGGGAAAAGCCATGCGCAAAATCGCTTTGTTCCGTACCGTTTTGATACGGTGTCCTTTGTAACGTACGGACGTCACGCCAAAGCCTACTGCCGCTTTTGAAAAACGGGTTCGGTTTGGAGCTCGGGAGCCCATTCACCATTTCCTTGACACTGATTCGCACCAACCATCAGCTCTCTGCCGTCTCGAAAAATGACTACTCTTCTCCCTCATTGCCATCGAAAGATACCCTTTGAGCAATCATTTTACGCAGTCCAAACCAAAAAAGCAAGAGGGGATTGACAATATCATCCAAAAGTTGTAAAAGTAACTCAAGAGTTATATAACTGAAAAGTTACTTTTTAGGAGTGAACAACACGGATGGACAGCAAATTTTCCAAAGGGGAGCAAAGCCGCGGACGGTTGCTGGCAGCAGCGGCTTCCGAATTTGCGGCCAAAGGCTTTCACCGTGCCAGGGTGAGTGACATCGTGAAGGCGGCCGGGCTGACGCAAGCGTCTTTTTACCAGTATTTCGAGAGCAAGGAAGGGCTGTACCAGCAGCTCATGGACGAGTTTTTCGCGAAGCTGTGGGTGCTGGCCGACGGAGGGAGCAAGGTGACGGCGCTGGACGAAGCGGATGTGTACGGGCAGGTGCGGGAAAATCTCTTGGCGCTGTTCCGCTTCTTTCAGGGGCGGCCGGAGCTGACGCAGATGGTGCTCTATCAGGCGGAGGCGGGAGAGGAGCTGCACCGCAAGCTGGCAGCCATGGTCAGCGCCAATCTGCGGCAAAACCAGGCGGCGGGCCATGTCCGCGCCGACCTGTCGCCGGAGGTGGCGGCAGAAGCAATGGTCGCCGTCTGCTACCGCCTGACGTCCCGCTTTTTGCTGGCGGGGGAAAAGACGGCCGAGCAGCTCGCCGACGAGGCGGTGTCGTTTTTGGCGCACGGAATCTTGCAGGAAAAGACGAGGGAGGGGGCACGGCATGAGTGAGCTTGTGAATCTGATCTGGCTGTTGCTGGTCGTGTTTGTGTTTCACGATCTGGAGGAAATCATCACGGTCGAGGGCTGGCTTGCGCAGAAGCGGGAGCAGGTTTTGCGCGCGCTGCCGAGCTGGCTGCAAAAGTTCGTGGAGCCGTCGCTTGCGATGAACACCGCGCAGTTTGCCGTAGCCGTCACGTGCGTCTTCGCCGTCCTCGCCGCTGCCGTCGTGCTTGCGGCTGCCACGCTGCCGCTTGGGACGTACTTGCCGTTTTTTCTCGTCTGCCTGCACGTTATGTTTTTGCACGTTTTCACGCACATCGGACACACGATTGCGCTGCGCACGTACACACCGGGCGTCGTGACGGCAGTCGTGCTCGTTTTGCCGTACAGCGTCTACACCTATGTCTGCCTGTTTGAAGCAGGGGTGCTTACGTGGCCGCTCGTCTGGAGTACGCTGCCGTTCTGCTTGCTGGCCGTGCCGATTTTGTACGCTGCGCACTGGCTCGGGCAGGCGGCAGGAGGGCTGGTCAGCCGCGGATGAGGCGGGGGTGGCTGTAAGTGCGGGCATATTTTTGCTATTCTAGGAAAAAACGCTGTGAAAGAGGGACGTGTATTGAAGCTGCGACTAGGCGTGATCGGCGCGGATGATTCGCTTGTGATTATCCGATCGGTCATGCAGGAGTTTCCCGAGATCGAATGCTTGCCGATTGTGTATTGGAGAGAAGAGGAAATCGTCGAGCTGCTCATGGCGCATCTGGATGAGGTGGACATGTGGCTTTTCTCGGGTCAGGTTCCTTATGCGATGGCGAGCCAGACCGGAAAAATCCAGGTGCCGATGGCGTATGTGCCGCATATTGGCGCGAGCCTGTACCGGACCTTGCTGCATCTGTCCCATCAGCTCGGGATTCGCGTGGATGAGGTGAGCTTCGATACGTTTTCGGGCGAGGAGCTGGGGCATTTTCTCATGGAAGCGGGAATCGCGGAAGGCTACAAATGGCTGAAGCATTACGAAGGTGCGATCTCTGCCAATGAGCTGGCGGATTTTCATGAGGCATTGTGGAAGGAAGGCAAGACGAAGGCGGCGGTGACCTGCCTGCGGACGGCAGAGCTGGAGCTTGTGCGCAGAGGCGTTCCCGTGCATCGCGTCGTGCCGACGCGAGCGGGCGTGCTGTCGGTCGTCCACATGCTTTTGCGCACGCATGAGATGCTGCATTTCAAAGACACGCAAATCGCTGTGCAGATGATGGAGATTGATCCGTTTCGGGAGCTGGCAGGCGGGAGTTTTTCCACGGACGAATGGCAAAACGCCGAGATCAAGACGATGGAAAAGCTGTTGCGCTACGCCAAGTATTTGCAAGGCTCGCTGAAGACGGCGGGGCCGGGGCGCTACGTCATTTTCACGACGCGCGGAAAAGTGCAGGAAGTCACCGGCGACTATGCGACGATCCCCGACCTGGAGGAGCTGTTCGGGATTCGCGCCGATCTGGTGACGTGCGGAATCGGGATCGGCAAGACGGCGTACGAAGCGGAAATCCACGGCGGCACTGCGCTTTTGCACGCCAAGGAGCGGGGCGCGGGCAACTGGATGGTTTTCCTGGACGACAAAAGCGTCGTGGGGCCGCTCGGACGCGACGAGCAGATCGCCTATCGGTACGACTCGAAGAAGCTGCAGGAGTTGAGCCAGCTTACTTCGCTGAGCGTCATGACGCTGTCGAAGCTGGAGTCGATCTTGAAAAAGCGGGGCAAGCAGGAGATCAACGCGCACGAGCTGGCTTCGCACATGCAGATTCAGCCGCGCAGCGCCCGCCGCATTTTGGTCGAGCTGGAATCGAAGGGCATCGCGCAGGTGGTCGGGGAGGAAAACCCGCATCCGCGGGGGCGTCCGCGCAAGGTGTACCGGATCCATTTTTGAGAAGCTAGGGGGCCTGCCTCTCTACTCAACCAATTGCAATCGTGAACATAGAAAAGGCGTGCAACGAGCAAGCGCATTTGCACGCCTTTTTCCGTGAAAACCAACTGGAAAAATCAGCATGACGCAGGCTTTTCTCCTTTTCAAAATAGACAGACTATTATACAATTAGGGACATAGCCGTAAATCAACCGTTAATAGACGGTTTTACGAAGGAGGAGTCTCTTGTCATGATTAATGCGGACCGATTGTGGGACCGACTAGGGCAGGTAGGCAAGATTGGCGCCCAGGAGGCCGGAGGGGTAACGAGGCTGTCATTTACACCTGAGGAACGGGCAGCAAAAGACATCGTCGCCGGCTTCATGAAGGAAGCGGGACTGGCAGTTCGCGAAGATGCGGTAGGCAATCTGATTGGACGAAAAGAGGGGAAAAACCCTTCGGCACCTGTTGTTCTCGTAGGCTCGCACATCGACTCCGTACCGAATGGCGGAGATTTCGACGGGCCGCTTGGCGTTTTGGCAGGCGTAGAAATTTTGCAGACGATGCAGGAACAAGGCATAGAGACCGAACATCCGATTGAAGTGATCGCTTTCACGGATGAAGAGGGCACGCGCTTCGGCTACGGCATGATCGGCAGCCGCGGGATCGCCGGGCTGATTAAGCGCAGCGAGCTGGAGCAGGCGGACAAGGACGGCATCACGATTGCCGAAGCCATGCGCCAGGTCGGATTGGACCCGGATCAGACAGGTCAGGCGGCGCGCACGCCCGGCAGCGTCAAAGCGTACGTGGAGCTGCACATCGAGCAGGGCAAGGTGCTGGAAAGCCGCGATTTGTCCGTCGGGATCGTGACGGGTGTCGCAGGACCGCTCTGGATGAAATTCGTGCTGGAGGGCGAAGCGGGCCACGCTGGAGCTACGCCGATGAACTTGCGCCGCGATCCGCTGGCTGCGGCAGCGCTCGTGATGCTTGCCATCGAGGAAGAGGCAGCGCGGACGGGCACAAGCGTAGGGACGGTCGGACAGGTGCAGGCGTTCCCTGGCGGAGTCAACGTCATTCCGGGCCGGGTAGAGTTTTCGCTCGACTTGCGTGATGTGGACGAAGCGGTTCGCGATCAGGTCGAGCAGCGCATAATCGAGCGGGCGAAAACGATCTGTGCCGAGCGGAACGTGACGCTGAAAGTGGAATTGTTGCAGCGGATCGCTCCTGCCGTATGCTCCGAGAGCATCCAGCAGGCGGCGGCAGAGGCGTGTGCCCAGGAAGGTTTGGAGGCGTTCCGGTTGCCGAGCGGCGCAGGCCACGACTGCATGCAACTGGTTGACCTGTGTCCGGTCGGCATGATTTTCATTCGCTCCAAAGACGGTATCAGCCACAATCCGGCCGAGTATTCGACAATTGAGGATTGCGCGGACGGAGCCAACGTGCTGTACCGCACCGTGCTGGCTTTGGCGAAGCAAATATAGAGAGACTGACGGAAAAGCAACAGGCGCACAAACAAAAGAGACGAGGGTTCGGCAGCTTGGCGACGACGGGCAAAAAGCGCACCGAACGAGGAGGAGAACCGGATGACAGCGACAGCAACAACATTGAATCAGGCGGCAGAGGCGGTCAAAGAGCAAGTAATCGCGTGGAGACGCTATTTGCACGAGCATCCCGAACTGTCTTTTCACGAAGAGAAAACAGCGCAGTTCGTGTACGAGACGCTTCTGTCTTTTGGCAATCTGGAAGTGAGTCGGCCGACGAAAAACAGCGTAATGGCCCGCCTGATCGGTTCGCAGCCGGGAAAAGTGCTGGCGATGCGCGCCGACATGGACGCTTTGCCGATTACGGAAGAAAACACGTTTGAGTTCGTCTCGAAAAATCCGGGCGTGATGCATGCGTGCGGACATGACGGCCATACGTCGATGCTGCTCGGAACCGCGAAAATTTTGTCCGGGATGAAGGACCAGATCAAAGGCGAGGTGCGCTTTTTGTTCCAGCACGCGGAAGAAGTATTTCCGGGCGGCGCGGAGGAAATGGTGCAGGCGGGAGTCATGGATGGCGTGGACATCGTGATCGGTACGCATCTGTGGGCGACGATGGAGTACGGCACCGTAGGCATTTGCCCTGGGCCGATGATGGCAGCTCCTGATACGTTCTGGATTACCGTGCTCGGAAAAGGCGGGCACGCGGCTCTTCCGCACGAGACGATCGACAGCATCGCGGTTGCGGCGCAAGTGGTGACCAACCTGCAGCACATCGTCTCGCGCAACGCCGACCCGCTCGACAACCTCGTCTTGTCCGTGACGCAATTTGTGGGCGGCACGACACACAACGTCATTCCGGGCACAGTGGAAATTTGCGGGACAGTGCGCAGCTTTGACCAGACGCTGCGCGAATCCGTTCCCGGCCTGATGGAGCGCGTCATCAAAGGGATTACGGAAGCGCACGGCGCAAGCTACAAGTTCAAGTACGAGTTCGGCTACCGTCCGGTCATCAACGACGAGGAAGTGACCCGCTTGATGGAAGAAGTAGTCGTGGAATCGCTGGGAGCGGAGTGGGTGGAGCATATGCGCCCGACCATGGGCGGCGAGGATTTCTCGGCGTTCCAGCAAAAAGCGCCAGGCTGCTTTTTCTACGTCGCTGCCGGCAACAAGGAAAAAGGCATTACGTATCCGCACCATCACCCGCGCTTTACCATCGACGAGGATGCGCTGGAAGTCGGCGTGAAAATGTTCGTCAACGCGGCGAGAAAAATCGTCATGTAAAAATGTTAAACCCAAGCATGAAAAAAGCGCCCCCTGTCCAGGTCGGATGGGGGCGCTTTTTGCGTGAATAGGGCGCTTTAGTGCGTGCGCTCTTTTTCTCTTGTATGAAACGCTTTTTGGATTTGCGAAATCTGTCCGGCGTGGATGCCTGTATGGTACATCAGACGCCCCAGCGCTTCGAGCGGAGTCGAGCTGCCGAGCGGCGTATTGACAGGCGTATGCCACGCTTCCTCGGACAAGCTTTTCATGCCTTCGAGCAAATGCTCGTTGGAAGCCGTCATAAAATCGGCAAGCTCCTGCAAGTTCGTAAACTGCCGCCCCTCGACAGGGCCGTTTTTCGTCAGTAGCTCCACGTCCGCCGGGATGCTGCGGCCGAAAAACCACTCGGCAAACATGTATTCCACTTCGGCGTTATGTCTGAGCATATACCCGATGGAGGCAGGGCCGAGCCCGAGCGTCAAGTCTTGTTCCGGCATGCTTTTGGCTGTCTTGTGGAATCTTTCCTGGATCGTGAGCCAGAGTGTCAGTGCAGTTGAATACGTTGAATTGGTCATGAATTTGCCCTCCTGTTGGCGCGAATGATTATTTGGCGGTTTGGGTGTGGCCGTCGCGATTGACGTGTTCGAACTTGTCGGCGGAAAGATCAATGTCGTACGCCTGGCCAAATCCGGCGACGTAGCGGCCTTCGGATGGCGTCAGCTCAAACAGGGAGAAGTCGAGGCCGCGCAGCATATCCATCATGCTTTTGCCAAAGCGCTGTTCGAACAGCGCGAAAATCTCGTCGCAGTCCGCGTTGCCGATATTTCTCGCTGTGCAGACGAAGCGGGCGCGCTGGCGGGCGAACAGATTGGCCGTCTTCGCTTCATCCTCAATCAGCATGGCATCGACTGCCGACGTTTCTTCCAAATAGCGATAATGGTTGGCGATTTTGCTGATGTAGATATAAAACTTTCCGTTGGTTTTGACAAAAGGGGCATAGGAGATAAACGGCTTTCCATGCTCGTCGACCGTGCTGAGCATGAGCGTCTTCATACCGGCAGCAAACGTTTGGTACTGGACCTTCATCGCTTCCTTCGCCATTGCTTTCATACGAGCATCCCTCGCTTTTCCTGTAGTTTTATTGCGCTTTTTTCAGGACGTGAATACGCGGGCTGGTGCTGTCTGGCGCGTACCGGATTTCTGTGTCGACCCCGTAGACGCTGCGGATCAGCTCCAGCGTAAACACATCCTGAGGCTTGCCGAAAACACGAATGTCCCCGTCTTTGATGACGCAAATTTTATCGCTGTAGGTGCTGGCGTGATTCAAGTCATGCAGCACCATGACAACCGTGAGCTTCAATTCCCGATTCAGCTTGGCGATCAGCTCAAGCACATCGAGCTGGTGGGCAATATCCAGATACGTCGTCGGCTCATCGAGCAGCAGCAGCTTCGGCTTCTGGGCCAAGGCCATGGCGATCCAGGCGCGCTGGGCTTCCCCGCCCGACAGAGAAGCGAGATAGCGGCCCCGGTAGCTTTCCAGTCCTGTTTGCTGCAACGCCCAGTCGACGATTTCGTAGTCGGCTGCATCCAGCCGTTCATACCATTTTTTGTGGGGGACGCGACCGTAGCCGACCAGCTCCTCGACAGTCACATCCGAAGGACAGGAGTTGGACTGGCACAGCATGCACATGATGCGGGAAAGCTGCTTCATGCTCATGTTGTCGGCTGGCTCCCCTGCGATGCGCACCGAGCCGCTCTCGCAAGGAATCAGCCGGGAGATGGCTTTGAGGACCGTCGATTTGCCGGAGCCGTTTGGCCCGATGAGCGAGACAATCTCTCCTTCATGTATATCCAGCGAAAAGTCATTTACGATTCGTTTTTTGCCGTAACAGACGTTCATTGACTGCACGTTCAGCACATCACGTTCCTCCTTTGCGCATCAGATAAAGGAAGTAAGGCCCGCCGACGATGGCCATGACGATCCCCGCCGGAATTTCGAGTGGAGCAAAAAGCGTCCGGCCCAGCGTGTCTGCCACAAGCAGGACGAGCGAGCCGAGCACGAGTCCAAACGGCAAGTTCATCCGGTAATCGGAGCCCATCAGCATGCGCGACATGTGCGGGACGATCAGCCCGACGAAACCGACCAGGCCCACGGTCGAAACGGAGATGGCCGCGAGGTAGACCGCGATCAGGGACAGGGTGAAGCGAAGCCGGTTCAGGTTTTGCCCGAGATTGTGCGCGACCTGCTCGCCGAGACGCAAGATGTTGGCCTGGCGGATACACATCAGCGCAGCGATCCACCCGACGACCGAGTAGGGGAGAATCGTCAGCACGTCGCTTGTGCTTTTCCCGGACAGGCTTCCGTTCATCCATTGCAGAGCCGCTGGCAGCTTGTCGCTGTAGAGGATGGACAACAGGCCGATGACGCCGCCAAATACAGCATTGACGGCGACACCGGACAAAATAATGCGGATCGGGGTGAAGCCCCCTTGCTTTTTCCAGGCCCACAAGTAGACCATCACGGCTGCGATGCCCCCGCCGACAATGGCAAAGAGCGGAATCAGCGCGGAATAACCGGGGACGACCAGCATGATGAACAACACCGTGACCGCTGCCCCGCTGGATACCCCGGTCAGCCCCGGATCAGCCAGCGGATTTTGCATGACAGCTTGCAGCAGCGCCCCGGACGCAGCGAGGTTGGCCCCGATCAGCAGCGCGAGAAACACGCGGGGAATCCGAATGTCCCAGAGAATCGTATGGTTGGCTTCATTGCCTTGGCCGAGTACGGTCGTCATCGTTTCCCACAGCGAGAGCTGCACGCTCCCAAGCCCGACAGACAGGACGATTGCCGCTACGAGCAGCAGGCAAGCGACGCTGAGAAGGACTGGTTTCCTGGTTGAATGGTTCTGGCTCACTGCAAAAACTCCTTATCACTTGTACAGAATTTCCGCGAGCTGCTGGTAGGCGGCAGGGGCGTTGACGATCGAGGCAGTGCCGAACGTGCTGAAATCAAGCGACTGCATTTTGCCGTTTTTGAAGGCGTTCATTTTTTCCCAGGCGCCGTTCTTTTTCACGTCTTCTTCGAATTTTTTCGCTAAGGCATTCGGATCGCCGTGCGCCACGAGCAAAATCACGTCCGGGTTGGCCGCGACGATGCTCTCCATGTTCAGCGGCGCGTACGTTTGCGTTTGCTTCAACGTGTCGGTAGCGACGTTGACGGCTCCTAGGTTGTGCGCGATGCTTCCGGCGAAAGTCTGGTCGCTCATGACCATGAGCGATTCCGCCGAGCCGAACAGGAACAGCACCTTTGGCGTCGGTTTGCCCTTCGTCGTTTCGATGATGCTTTTTTCCTGCTCCGCAATTTTGCTCAGGAGCTGCTCTGCTTTTGCCTCTTGCTTGAACAGCCGTCCGAGTACGACAGTGGACAATTTCAGCTCATCCAAGGAATCGACAGGCAAGTAAGCGGTAGGTGTGCCGGCAGGCTTTAATTTTTTGTCGACGCTGTCCTTGATCGAGGACGGACCGAGCACGAACTCCGGCTGCAGCTTCGCGATTTGCTCCAGGTCCGGCTGGTGCGACGTCCCGATGCGCGGAACGCTGTCCAGAGCCGCTGGCAGCTTGCTGCTCGTCGTCGGTACGCCTACGGGGGCGATCCCGAGTTCATGCAAAATTTCCGTAATCGCGACAGAGATGGTCACGACTTTTGTGGGAGTTTGGTTTTGAAACTGGGCGAGCAGTTCTTCCGCCTTTTTCTCATCAATGCTGACAGAGGGAGCAGCCTGCTCGCTGGATGCCGCTTGCGTGGAGGTGGTTTGGCTCGGTTGTTCGCTGGTTTGGTTCTGCTGAGTGGTTGCCTGTTCGGGAGACTGTGCACTGCTGCACCCGACAGCGCTTGTCAAAAGTAGGGCAATCATGCCCATTTTCCATCCTGATTGCTTCACTATGTATAGCCTCCTGATCTTGATAATGAGAATCAATACTGTTTGGCTTGATTATATAGAGAATGATTACTATTATCAATAAGGATTTTGTAATGAAAAAGGGCCACGAGTGCAGGGGAACCGCCGGAAACCGCAGATTTGTCGAAGGGTGGAAATGGTAGTGAGTTAGAGGAGGTTGTTATTTTGTATATTAATTTGTTCCATTTTTATACAGCAGGACTAGGGGGCGTTATTGTTATGCATACTCGTTTTGTTTGGAGATATTACAAGGGGAGTTTTGAGGGGGGATTGTCAAGATAAGCGGTGTTGAATGGGCGCGGTTTAGTGAGGGCGTGGCGACTTGCGGATACGGAAGCGAGCGGGGGAGTGATGCGGAGGCAATCGTGACGGGGTATTTTGGATCATCGACAAATTCGTTTGTCTATGAATCATCTTGCACGCAGAGTATTTAAGAGTATAACCAAGTCTGCATATCAATTAATTGGAAATAGAGGAAGGGATGTGTAAGATTTGATTCACTTAAAACGACTTTTGTGAGTTTGAGAACTTGGGTGTCGATTCCTTTGTAGATGTAAATAAAAGTAATAGCACAGCGGCTTTCTTTAAAGTGACGCCAGCCCATTCTGGTAAGCACCGAATTTTTTCGTCTCCGTATTTCAATAATGGACTTGAACAAGATACAAGACTGTCTATTTATTCGGATGCAAATTTGCAGAATGAAGTGACAAGCAACGACGATCATGAAGGTCCTTTTGGCACCAAATTTTCAAAAGTCGAATGGGACGCGACAGCGAATACAACATACTACGTTAAGCTTGAAACAACAGCACCTGCCTTGCAGTCTCGACTTACCTTTGAAGAAGACTTGGACAGCACGAGAGAAACAGCCATTCCGGCTGAATGGGATGAAATTTATACGGACAAATTGTCGTCTCCCTATGACGTTGACTACTTTGTGCTCACGGCTGAAGAAATGGCTTACATGAACCTGTATGTGACAAATAACATGCTCATCTTGGAGGACTCGCAAGGAACTGAGCTTAAAACCTTCCACGCGAATGAGGAAGACACGTTGTTTGTTACAGAAGCGGCTGGGACCTACTATGCAAAGGTAGTTTGGAATCAAAGCCAGGCACCAGTCCAATTAAATTCTGGTATTTCGCTATTGTCCGCTGAAATCGGTCAAAGCTATCAAGCAGGCTTTCATGGTCCAAAACGAATTTCCAGTAATTTCGCAGTGGATACAACACCAGGTTTTGAAAAATCAGTAACTGTACAATGGAGATTTTCAAATCCCCATCCAAGCGTAACGATTCAGGTACTCAAGCAGGGAAGACCAGTCTATGAAGAGACCAGAACGAACCAGCCAGCAGGATACCATACGTTCAGTTGGAATGGCATCTACACAAAAGTGAATCCCGGACATCGGGCTGAAAGTGGCGTCTACTTTGTTAAAGTCGTAGCTTCCGATGCACAACAATATCAAATTCTTGTGCCAATAAGTATTGTAAATACAAACCCGAATGAAGAGCTTGATATCCAATATTTAATCTCTCGCTACAACAGCACCATTCCAAGCGCCACGATCCGTCAAGCACAAGAGAATCTGCAGGCTATGCTGTTCTATGATGGCCCGATCACGGGGGCGTACAATGAAGACTTTTTAATGTCTGTCATTGCTTTTGAAGTAATTCTGAACAGAAGCGTGCATGTTTCTCTCAACGTAAACGTTGGTGGTGGAGAAGTACTAGAAGAGAAAGGGGAGTTAACGAATCAGTTAGTTTATTACATCCATTCAGGAAGAGCGACTGGGCGGGATAAATATGGAAAGTTTGCCGAGTTTCTCTTTAATGGAGATGTTGTTATATATGAGACTGGTGCAGCCACGGTTCCTGTGCTTCGTTTGACCAAGGTTGGTGGAAAGCTAGTCAAGAAAGCGGGTAAGACCATTGATGATTTATTTGAATGTAATTGCTTTACAGCAGGGACAAAGGTTTTAACGGATGAAGGTGAGAAACCTATCGAGGAAATCGAGGTCAGGGACAAGGTTCTGGCCAAAGACGAAGAGACAGGCAAGTTGGCATACAAGGAAGTGGAATGGCTCTATCAACGAGATGTTCAAGAGACGTATAATCTTACAGTTTACGGTGAAGTGATTACAACAACAGATGAGCATCCGTTTTGGATTGTTGGCAAGGGGTGGGTGGAAGCTAAAAAACTTGTGCCAGGGGATGTTCTAACCACTTCGAATGGCAAAGAGGTAGCCATTGAAAAGGTGGAGAAGAAGCAGGGGCACACAACCGTTTACAACTTCAAGGTGAAGGATTTCCATACGTATTTTGTCTCCAATCTGTGGATTTGGACGCATAATAGTTGTGAGATCACCCCAGAACAGTTAGCCGAGCTGGCCAGAAACTCGAAACCGATAGATGGATTGGAAGGTACAGTATCCGCCTACGTTGTGCATCAAGCAGCGCGTATTTTTGTCGGAGAGGGTGCGGCTATACAAAAAATTGATGGTGGGATGTTGTATACTAGTAAAGACAAGCTTAGAAGGGTTAGAACTGGACAAAAACTGGGGAAAGGTGTCTATGAAGCCAATTTTGAGACTTTTGATGCTAAAAATACCAAACTTACGAATTACCATGTTGAAATCAAATAAACAGGATGTGATCCTATATGGTAGTGCCAGTTTTAAAAAGAATTGTGTTAGTTGGTGACGAACCAGATGTAACAGATGATGATTTTGGAGTTGCAGCAAATGCAGATATTGGAACGGATGATGCGGAAGGGGTAGATTATTTTTATTTTAGAGTAGTAAGCCCTAAAAGACTGCTTTCTTTTCTGAAAGAGGATAAGATTGTAAATGGTCGAGCTACTTTTATTATGGAAAGGTTCGATTTAAGTTTAGTAGAGGAAGAGATTAACAAAATCTTAGGAGATTGCATTCGCCCTACATGGGCTGAGGTAGCAAAGGCAATTAACCGCCATTTGAATTGGGAGTACGATAACATTCAATACGAAACAGTTGAAGAAGCAATGGCAAGACTAAAGAAGAACAAATGATATATGAGACCTTGAAGGATAGTTTCCTTCAAGGTCTATTTTCTATCACCCATGGACTTGAAATGCATTATTTAAAAGCGCGTAGCGTAGGAACATTAAAAGAAAGTTGGAGATACAAAACCAAGCTCTAGCTGTGCAGTTTGCTCCGTTGCTGCTTTGTAAATGGGTGTAAGGTGCCGTTACTTTCTTGACATCATTGTACGGTGACATTGGAAATGAGCGTAGGTGAAGTCTCGGGAATGTAAATTTTTTTGTGTAAATGGGTTTTTAACAGGCGGATGGTTACGTGGGCGGCTTTACATGGAGGGGCGGGCATGATAGGCTCGTTTGCCATGCGATGCATGGTTGACTGGCATCGCCCCATCGCAAGAAATCATGCCCGCAGAGGCTCCATGAGGCGAGTCAGAGTGTTTTTGCATCGGCCTCACGAACGAACATACGAAACCGCAGAAACCGCCTCCGCCAGCTTGCCAAACCACTTCCTGCCATTACACTTAGCTCAGCCGAAACAGCTTATGCCAAATAGACGTTTTCCGCTCGGCGTCCTTGAGCTTGGCCAACTGGACTTTGGCGTCCATGATGTCGCTCATCGCTTTGGTCAGGCGGCGGTCGCGCTCCTTGAGGCTGCTGCGGATATACGCCTCCTGCTTTTCCAGGCGCGCGAGCAGCGCCTGCTGGTTCTCATCCTGCTGCTTCACGTGCAGCGCCAGGGCGTGCAGCTTTTCGTCGATGGCGTCCAATGCTTCGAGAGTGTCTTCTGTTGCGACGGGATGAGCAACAGGAGCGAGAGCAACAGCCGTCTCTCTGTGAGCCGCTCCCGCTCCCGTGTAGTTTTGGCTGACGATCATTAGCGCGGCTTCTTCCTGGGGAATGAGCTGGTCCTTGGTCAGCTCGTAAAAGCGGGTCAGGCAGGACACATCCATCTGGCGGTATTCGCGCCGGTTTTGATTGTCCCGCAGGAACCAATAGCCGTGCTGCTCGAGCAGCATGCCCCACTTGCGCAATGTGCTCGCCCCGATCCCGAGCATTTCGGCGACTTCCCTGCCGCTGTAGGTCCGTTCCCTGGCGACAAGCTCAATGACGTCTCCCATGCTTATCCCTCCTGCCGTACGTGCTTTTCATCCGTTTTTTACCCATTCTGTGCGGCAAAAGAATTTCCTTTTGCAATCGTGCGACAATTTCCTGCACCGTTCGAATTTTGCGCCGGTGATTGTCCGCGCTCTGTCATCTGCCGACAAAACTCGCCGTTGTGGCGCTGCACGCCGCAAACTAGACGAATGACGGACGGGTACAAGTACATTTTCTGTTTGTCTGTGCATTTGCTCAGTAGGGCTATGCCAAACGTACATAGGATGCTTACAGAAGGAGGGATTGACCATGGCATTCAGAGACCAGGTGAGACGATTCGAAGGGAAAAACGTAAAGGTTGAGACTGTGAATTGCAACTTTTTCGGCAAGCTGATCGAGGTAAAATCCAGCACTATCATCCTGCGCGAACACGACAACCATCGCCGCACCATCATTCGTGATTCTAAAATTATTGCCGTTACGGAACACGACCACGACTGCTAAGCTGCCATACCGTCTTGTTAACAGAAATGAGTTGTTCCTCAGGCTGTCGAGCGATCGGCAGCCTCTTCCTTTCTTTTTGCCGGAGTGTGCAGATGGATTTTATTCCCGCCCCTGCGCATGGTAACATGGTAGAGGAACAAACCAATGATGAGAGAGGGCAGGGGATACCATGTTGGAAATCCGGTTTCACGGACATTCTTCCGTGCAGTTGACCAGTGAAGGGCATTCGATCATGATTGACCCGTTTATTTCGGGAAATCCGCTGGCAAAAACGACGCTTGCGGACATCCAAGTCCAGTACATCCTGCTGACGCACGGACACCAGGACCATATTCTCGACGCAGTCGAGCTGGCAAAGGCAAATGACGCGACCATCGTCGCGACGCATGAGCTGGCTACATACCTTGACTGGCAAGGCGTCAAAACCGTTTCGATGAACCTGGGCGGCTCTGTGACACTGCCTTTTGGAAAAGTGAAAATGACACAGGCGTTCCACAGCTCCGGCGTCGTGCTGGATGACAAGCAGCAGATCGTCTACATGGGGATGCCAGGCGGCTTTGTGATCGAGCTGGGCGGCAAAACGATCTACCACGCGGGAGATACAGGGCTGTTCGGCGACATGAAGCTGATTGGAGATCGCCATGATATCGACTTGGCGTTTTTGCCGATTGGGGATGTATTCACGATGGGGCCGGAGGATGCGGTGATCGCCGCCGAGTGGATCGCCGCCGACTACGTCGTGCCGATTCACTACGATACGTTCCCGCCGATCAAACAGGACGGAGACGCGTTTGTCGCGACTTTGGCCGAAAAAGATATCAGAGGCAAGGCACTGAAACCAGGCGAGGTTTTGCGCCTGCCGTAGTCTGCAAGACTGCGAGCCTGTAAGACTGCAAGCTACAAGCCCGCAAGTCTACCAGCCCGCAGCCGAGAGCAAACCGCCTTTTGCCAAAAAACCGCTTGTCCGAAAAAACGGGACAGGCGGTTTTTCTTTTCCTGTCTTCTATAAAAAGAGACAGGCCAATCTCTGAAAAAGCGGCATGAAAATGGTAGCGACGCTCATAGATATAGAAACATAGGGAAGAGAGCCTGGCAAAAAGGAGAGGAAAGTCTCGATGAGCACTTTGCACCATACGCTGCTGTTTTTCTCGGTGATCGTCCTTTATTCATTGGCGAGCCTCGCCTTTCCGGGGGGCGGGGCCTGGTACGAGTCGCTGACCAAGCCTGAAGGCACGCCGCCCGACCATGTGCTCAAGATCGTCTGGTTTATTTTGCATGTGCTCATTGCCGCATCTGTCGTCATTGCTGTTCGCCGCAAGCAAATGAATCGGGAGCTTTTGCTTCTGTACGGAATAAACTGGTTTTTTCATCAGTTGTTCACGCTGTTGTTTTACAGGCTGCAATTGCCGTTTTTGGCCGCCGTCGACACGATTCTCATCCTGTACTCGACCTGGGTGCTGATCCGGGCGATTCGGCCGCTGGACAAGATCGCCTCCTCCTTGTTGATCCCGTATTTGCAATGGAGCCTGTTCGCCATCTATCTTGCGGTTTCGTTCTGTGTGCTGAACCTGTGAGCGTTGGGAGCGTGCCGGACTACAGCCCTGCGACGAGCCGCTTTGCCCGCTCTGTGGCTTGGCGATACACGTCCTCCCAGGAGATGGTTTGCAGCTTGCGGTCGCGCATCAAAACTTCGCCGTTGACGATCGTGGTATCGACATCCGCGCCGGTCGCGCTGTAGGCGACGAGCGAATGCAGGTCGTGCAGCGGGGCGAGGTGCGGCTTTTTCAGATCGAGCAGGATGAGATCGGCGCGTTTGCCTGTCGCAAGTGTGCCCACCTCGTGGTCGATCCCGAGCAGTCTGGCGCTCTCGATCGTCGCCATGCGCAAAACTTGCTCGGCTGGCAGCACGGTCGGATCGCCATAGTGCAGCTTTTGCATCCAGGACGCCGCCTTGATTTCCGCAAACATGTCGAGCGTCGTGGCGCTGCCTGCTCCGTCGGTGCCCAGGCCGACCGTGACGCCTTGGGCGAGCAGCTCCGCGACAGGAGCGATTCCGCAGCCGAGCTTCAGATTGCTCACAGGGTTGTGCGCGACGCCGCCTCGCATGCCGCGCAAACGGCCGATGTCCTCTAGGCTCAAGTGGACAGCGTGGGCGAGCAGGACGTGATTTTCGTGAAAAGTCCCCAGCTCCTGCAAATACTCGGTCGGCGTCTGGTCGTATTTCTCGCGGATTTTTTCCACTTCCTCGCGGGTTTCGGCCAGGTGGATGTGCAGCGGAATCCGGCGGCTTCTGGCGAGATCGACGACCTCTTTCAGCGGCTGCGGCGGGCACGTATAAGGCGCGTGCGGCCCGAGCATGGTGGTGATTCTGCCGTCTGCCGCACCGGACCATCTGTCGATCAGATCGAGCGCTTCGGTCATGCGCCGTCCGCCGTCATCCTGTAAAAAGATCAGGCCGCGCGTCAGCGAAGCTCTGATTCCGCTGTCCCGCACGGCTTCGGCTACAGCGTCCATGTGCACGTACATGTCGGCAAAAGCCGTCGTGCCAGAGGCGATCATTTCCGCAATCCCGAGCATCGTTCCCCAGTAAACGTCCTCTGGCGTCATCCGCGCTTCCGCTGGCAGCATCTTTTTGTCCAGCCAATCCATCAGCTTCAGGTCGTCGGAAAAAGCTCGCAACAGCGACATGCTCGCATGATTGTGGGCGTTGACAAGGCCAGGCATGGCGACCATGTCTTTGGCCGGAAGCACGGTGCTGGCAGACGCTTCAATCACGGGTGCGAGCTTCGCAATCCGCCCGTCCGCAATCAAAATGTCCCCGACCCACGGCCGTTCTTTTTCCACCATCGTCAAGATATGGCACCCTTTAATCAGTAACGTGTTCATGCAACCATCCTCCTTGGATTTCTGTTCGGTTGCAAGCGTAAAGCTTCACGCGGCGGCAGAGTCAAGAGGGAAATTTGTCGCGAAAAAGAGAAGCAAAGCAGTGCTGATTCGCCGGATTCTGTAATATTGTTTATTAGATAACAATTGACTCAAGAAATAATACTACATAAAATGGTGATAAGATACGAAGGAAGAGAGCGGTGGCGCATATGTTAAACGGAGGACTTGTCAGCCTGCAGGCGATTTTGGACGAATTGAAGCCATCCGAACGCAAGGTGGCCGAGTATATACTGGCTCACCCGGAAGATGTGGTGAAGCTGTCGGTGCAAAAGCTGTCCGAGCTGAGCGGAGTATCGGAGGCGACGATTATTCGCCTGGCTCGTTCGCTGAATATGAAGGGCTATCAGGAGCTGAAGCTGCGGATTGCGGGCGACTTGAACAAACAGACGGCGCCCACGAGCTATCAGGAAATCATGATGGAGGGCACGACCGAGTCGATCATGCAGGCGGTGAGCTGGAACAACATTCAGTCGATTCAGGACACACTCTCGGTCCTGTCCAGCGAAGAAGTGAACAGAGCCGTCGATGCGCTGTCCACAGCGAGAAAAATAGACGTGTACGGAGTAGGAGCCTCCGCGGTCATTGCCGACGACATCAGGCAAAAGTTTTCCCGCATCAACCTGTGGTGCGAGGCTTACTCCGATTTTCACGCGCAACTGACCTCGGCTGTCAACCTGTCGGAAAAAGACGTCGTCATCGGCATTTCCTATTCGGGGCAAACCGAGGATATCATCCAGTCGCTGACAGAGGCGAGACAGCAGGGCGCCACGGTCATTTCGCTGACCAAATTCGGGCCTTCGCCTGTCGCGGATTTGGCTCATATCCGGCTGTTTACCAGCTCCGTGGAAAAAAGCATCCGCAGCGGGGCGATGGCTTCCCGGATTGCGCAGCTCAATGTGATTGATATTTTGTTCATCACGATGGTCAGCAGAAAGCAGGATGATGTGATTCCGTTGCTGGAAAAAACGCGGCTGGCTGTCAGCCGGACAAAACGCTCATCCAATTGACGAAAAGGCGGAGGGGGAAATATGGAGGCGCTCGAAAAACTGTTGCAAGGCTGGATCGGCGAGCGACTGCTGCCGGGAGCTGCCCTGCGCGTCGTCCGCGAGGGGCGTGTCTGCTACTCGCTTGATGCGGGAGCTACGAGTATCGCCGACGGCCAGCCGATCACGAAAGACACTTTGTTTGACTTGGCCTCGCTGACAAAGGTGACAGCGACATTGCCCGCGCTCCTGCTCTTGATGCAGGAGGGGCTGCTCGCCCCCGATGACCGGATCGGCGCATTTTTTCCGGATTGTCCGCCCGATAAAGCCGCGATCACGATCGGGCAGTTGCTCGCGCACACGTCCGGACTGCCGGCAGATTTAGAGACGCGCAGGCGGGATAGCGAGATCGTGCTGCCTGAGCTGTTGTATCGGCAGCAGTTGCTGCAAAAGCCGGGCGAGCGAGTCGTCTACAGCGATCTGGGCATGATCTGGCTCGGCCTGCTCATCGAGCGAGTGGCAGGACAGCCGCTGGATGCGTTTGTCGCACAGCGGGTTTTTGCCCCATTGGGGATGGCGCACACTTGCTACTGTCCTGACGGGAGTTGTTTTCCGAATATTGCAAAAACGGAATATTGCTCGCTCACAAGCGCGTACATCTGTGGGGAAGTCCATGACGAAAAAGCGTTTGCCATGGGCGGAGTCGCGGGGCACGCCGGGCTGTTTGCGACTGCGGACGACTTGTGCCTGTACGCGCAAAGCTGGCTGTACAACGAACCGCCCTTGCTTGCGGAGCATTGGCGCGAGCTGGCGGTGCGCAACCACGCCGGGCAAGCGGGCGAAAGCCGCGGTTTCGGCTGGGAGCTGAACCAGGCAGGAACTACGCTCAGTTGCGGCGATCATTTTCATCCCGCGAGCTACGGACATACGGGGTTCACCGGGACCAGCATCTGGATCGACCCGGTCCGGGAGCTTGCCGTCATTTTTCTCACCAATGCCGTTCACCTCGGGCGCAATCATCAGCTTCGGCAATTGCGGCCCATCCTGCACAACGCTGTCACGACCGCGCTGCAAACGGTCTGACTGATAAAGCGAGAGCACGTGTATGATCGCTTCGAAGAAAAAGGGGGAGGGTTCTGGATGAAGCATTTCCGTTTTCGAAGGGCGGCGTCTGTCTTTTTGGTAGCAGCCATGGCACTGGTCGGCTGCAGTTCAGGTGGAGGGGAGCAAACCGCACCAGGCACCCAGCCTGGTGGCAATGAGGGCGGCGGACAGCAGGTGACGCTGTCCATGCACAGTTGGCGGGTCGAGGACACAGAGGGCTACAAGGCGATTATCAAAGCGTTTGAGGCCGAGAACCCGAACATCAAGATCGAGTTCAAGCCGTTCAAGGCAACCGAGTACAACACCATCCTCAACACCGCGCTGCAAAGCGACAGCGGACCGGACATCCTGCAACTGCGTCCGTATGCCCCGGGTATTTCCCTGGCGGAAGCAGGCTATCTGGAGTCGCTGGACAATGTGCCAGGCATCTCCTCCTTCCCCAAAGACGTCCTCGCAGCGGCGACAGGCAAAGACGGCAAAGTCTACGGCGTTCCGCTCTCCTTAAATTCCACGCAGTTTTACTACAACAAGAAAATTTTCGAGCAAAACGGCCTGACAGAGCCAAAGAGCTGGGACGAATTGATAGCGACAGCCAAGGCGTTGAAGGAAAAAGGCATCACGCCGATTTCGTTTGGCGCGAAGGAAGGCTGGCTGCTTTCGTTGAGCCACGGCGTGATCGCTCCGGCGAGCTACAGCGGCGGCGACTATCTCGACAAGCTGCTCAAAGGCGAAAGCAATCTGCAAAGTTCCGAGTTTCTCCAATCGGTTACACGCATGCAGGAACTGATTCCTTATTTCCCGGAAAATTATGTGGGGCTCGAATTGAACGACATGCGCACCTTGTTCGCGACGGAAAAGGCGGCGATGTTCATCAACGGCAGCTTTGAGCTGGAAGGGCTGAAAAAGCTGAACCCCGATTTGCAGCTAGATTTTTTCCCGATGCCGACCAACAACGGGCAGTCTGTCCTGACGACATGGGTGGATGGTTCGTATGCCGTCAACGCCAAGTCGAAGCATAAGCAGGAAGCGTTGAAATTCATGGAGTTTATGGCGACCAAAAAGTTCGGCGAGCTGTTCGCCAACCAGTTCAAGCGTATCAGCGCAGTGCCGGGAGTGTCGACAGACGATCCGCTCGTAAACAAAATGGCGGAGCTGTCGCAAACAAGCTCGACGCCTTACCTGATGGTCGTGCACTTCGCCGAAGGACAGCCGACAACGAAGCAAACGCTGGAAAACGCCCTGCAAGGCATGTACTTGGGCAAGCTCACGCCCGAACAGGTCGCGGGGGAAGTACAGAAGTCCGCCGCCACCTGGTTCCCTCCGTTTAAAAAGTAGGCAGTGATGATCGTTGGCGGGAGCGGATGAACCGTAGCCCTCCCGTCCGCGAAAGCCAAAAGGGGGTGGAGATCATCGGCACGAGGAACAGGCATACGATTCGACCGAAGGGGCGGGCGCGCTGGCTGATCCACCTGTTTCCCTTGCCCGCCTTGATTGTGTACACGCTGTTTGTCCTGTATCCGATTCTTAGCGCTTTTTTGTACAGCTTGTACGACTGGCAGGGCATCAAGCGGGGAGTGTTTGTCGGGCTGAAAAATTTTGTCACGCTGTTTACGGTGGAGCCGTTCAACGAGATGTTCTGGAACGCCTTCGGGCACAACGTCTCCTACTTTGTCATCGAAATGATCGTGCAAAACGGGATTGCGTTCGGCCTCGCCTTTCTCATCTACCGCAAAATTCGCGGCTCGGCCTTTTTGAAAATCGCTTACTTCATGCCGCGGCTGCTGTCTGTGATTGTGATTGGTTTTTTGTGGAAATTAGTCCTCAATCCGAATTACGGAGCGCTGAACACGCTGTTGGCCGAGGTAGGACTGCAGGAGTGGGCCAGACCGTGGCTGGGCGATCCGGATACGGCGCTGATTGCGATTATTTTGATTAACTGCTGGTTTGGCATCGGCTTTGCCATGCTGATCTTTTTGGCCGGATTGCAGGCGATTCCGGAAGAGCTGATCGAGGCAGCCAGGCTGGACGGGGCGCGGGGCTTGCGGTTGTTGTGGAAAATCATCCTGCCGCTGTGCATGCCGGCGATTACGATCATGACGATCTTCACCTTTATCCAGGCGTTCGAAGCGTTTGAGCTGGTGTACGCGATGCAAGGCTCGATGGGCGAGCCGTTTCGCTCGACGGATACGCTCGCGGTCTACTTTTATCGCATGGCGTTTTCCAGTGCGGGCGGCGCGGGAGACTTGGCTGTCGGGCTCGGCTCCGCATTGGCTGTCGTGCTGTTTTTCATCGTCGCATCCGTGTCGGCTGTCTCGCTGTACTTGATGCGCAAGCGCGAAGTCCAGCATTGAGCGATGAAGCGGACCCGCGAGCAGGCTGGGGCTGAACCGGAACGGGAAGGGGGGATGCAGGTGAAAACGAGCGTAGCGGGCAGGGCGGTTTCGTATGTGGCCGCGTATATGTTTGCATTGGTGTCGCTCTATCCAATCGTGTTAATGATTCTTTCCTCGTTTAAAACGAACAGGGAGATTTTCGCCAGTCCGTTGTCGCTGCCGCAGTCGTTTGGCTTTGCGACGTACCGGAAGCTGTGGGAAGCGGTGCCGTTTGCCGACTTTTTGCTGAACAGCGTATTGGTCAGCGGGATGTCGGTGTTGATGATTACGGTCTTTTCCGCGATGGCTGCCTTTTACTTGTCGCGCTTTTCGTATCGCTGGACAGGGGCGCTGTACTTCTTTTTCATCATCGGGCTGATGATTCCGATCAAGCTGGGGATTGTGCCTTTGTTTTTGCTGATGAAAAATTTCGGGCTGCTCAATTCGCTCTGGTCGCTGATCCTGATCTACACGGCGAGCGGGATTCCGATCTCGGTGTTTATTTTGACGGGGTTTTTCCGCACGCTTCCTGTAGAGCTGGAGGAGGCGGCGCGGATTGATGGCTGCAGCCACTTTCAGGTGTTTTGGCGCGTGCTCTTGCCGCTGATCCGGCCCGCGCTCGCGACGGTTGTCATCATCAACTTCATTCACGCCTGGAACGACTTCTTTTTCCCGCTGATCTTCATTCAGGAAGACGCGCTGAAGACGATTCCGGTGGGGATGATGGTGTTGTTCGGGGAGTACGAAACAGATTGGAGCCTGCTTTTTGCCGGGCTGACGTTGTCTGCGCTGCCAATGATCGTCGTGTTTTTGCTGGCGTCCAGACAGTTCATGGAGGGGTTGACCGCAGGTGCAGTTAAATGACGGGAAAAAATGGTTTATCGGGATAGATGGAGGGGGGACGAAGACAAAAGCCGCCATCTGCGACGAGCAAGGGCAAGTGTGGGCGATCGTGGCAGGGGAGTCATCCAATCCGCTGTCGCGGCCGTGGGCACAGGTGGAGGCGACGCTGCAACAGCTCGTTGCGACTGCGTGCGAGCAGGCGGGAGCGAGAGCGGAAGAGGTGGCGGGGCTGTTCATCGGTCTGGGCGGCGCTGATCGCCCGGCGATTCGGGAAAAGCTGCACGCTTCGTTTGCAGAGGTGTGGCAGGAGCGGCTGCGCGTGGACAACGATGCGGTTCCTGCGCTCTACTCCGGGACGTGGGGGCAGCCGGGGATTGTGCTCATCTCCGGTACAGGCTCGATTGCGTGTGCGCTGACAAGCGGAGGGGCGAGGCACCGCGTAGGCGGTTGGGGCTATTTGCTTGGCGATGAAGGCAGCGGCTACGATCTCGGAAAAAAGGCGGCCATGGCGGTTTTGCGCGCATATGACGGTCGCGGCGAGCCGACTGCCTTGACCGGGCTGTTTCTTGCCCATTACCAGGTGGCAAGCCCGGAAGAGCTGATCGGCGTGATCTACGGGGCCAGCAATCCGCGCATGCGCCTGGCCGGGGCGAGTGAGCTGGTGGAGCAGGCGGCACGGCAGCAAGACAGCCTCGCGTGCAGACTGATTGCAGAAGCGGCGGACGATCTGCTCGAGTTGGCGCAGGCATGCCTGGAAAAGACGCAGGAAGCACTGCCTGTCGTGCTCGCGGGAGGGCTGTTTGCCACCGACACGCTGGTCAGACAGCGAGTGATGGATAAAGCTTCGTTTTCGACGGTCATCCCGGACGTGCCGCCTGTGATCGGTTCTCTGGCAGCGGCGATCACGGGCACAGGCCACCGCCTGGACGAAAAAGCGGCAGAGAAGTTGCGAAAAAGCGGTACAGCCTTGGAAAAGAGGTGAAGCCCAGCATGGACGAAAACCTGCACCAGCTTCAGACGGAAATGCGCAATCCGGCCAGCGAGCGGCTGGATCAGATGACGGCGCTGGAAATCGTCACGCTGATGAACGAGGAAGATCACAAGGTAGCGGTCGCCATCAAGCGGGTGCTGCCGCAAGTCGCCGAAGCTGTCGAGCAGATCGTGCAGGCGCTGTCGGGCGGCGGACGGCTGTTTTACTTCGGAGCCGGTACGAGCGGGCGGCTTGGGGTGCTGGACGCCGCTGAATGCCCGCCGACTTTTGGCACGGATGCTTCCGTCGTGCGCGGAATCATTGCCGGCGGAGCGCAAGCGATGACAGAAGCCATCGAAGGGGCCGAAGACTCGCACGAGCTGGGGCGGCAGGATGTGCGCGAGGCGGGAGTCGGGCAGGGCGATGTCGTCGTGGGGATCGCGGCCAGCGGGCGGACGCCTTATGTGCTGGGAGCGCTGGAAGAGGCGAGGGCGCGGCAGGCTGCAACGATAGCGCTTTCCTGCAATCCCGACCCGGACAGCAGCAAAAGCGCCGACATCGCGATCAACATCGAAGTCGGTCCGGAGGTCGTCACCGGCTCTACCCGGCTCAAGGCAGGCAGCGCGACGAAGATGGTGCTGAACATGCTGACGACTGCGAGCATGGTGCAGCTTGGCAAAGTGTACGGGAATTTGATGGTGAACGTGCAGGCGACGAACCAGAAGTTGCGGGAGCGCGCGAAGCATATTGTCATGCAAGTGACGGGAGCGTCGTACGAGGAAGCGGACCGATTGCTCGGGGAAGCGGCAGGCGATGTGCGAGTGGCGATCGTCATGCAAAAGACAGGCTTGGCGGCAAAGGAGGCGGCAGAGCGGCTGGCGCGTGCAGGCAATAAGGTCAGGGCCGCGATTGAGCACGGGTAAGAATGCTCCCCTCTATCCTATAAAAGAAGATTTATATACATTTCACAAACGCAGGGGATGGAAACGGCAAAAAGAATAGGGTAAAATTGGGTATGAATAGCATTTGAGAACGGTTAAGGCTATTTCCGCTAGGCGGATTAGCCGTTTTCTCGTCCCAGGAGGGGAAGGGCACAATGAAAGGCCTGTTGGATAATGAGTGCAGGAGCAGTCTTCTCTATCGCTCCTTCTTCGAGCAAATGGTGCAAGCGGCTTTTTGGCTGGATCAATCAGGAGGCGTTTGCAGAGGCAATCCCGCCTGCGAAGCGCTGACAGGCTACGCAGCAGAAGAGTGGGAGGGCTACCCGTTTTGGAAGCTTGCCATCGCGGAGGAGCAGGAGACAGTGCGCCGTCAGACGCAATGCGCAGTAAACGGGGAGCCGATGCCATTTTGCACGGTTTTCGCTCACAAGGCTGGTCCGCCGGTACCTGTCCATATTACGTATGGCGCATTTTTGGCAGAAGGTGCCACGATTGGCTATTACGCGATGGTGCAAAAGCTGTCGCAAGCCGTGGCCGACAGCAGGGAGGCCCAATCGTGCAAGGTGCTGGATCTCTCGCTGGAGGCGGCCTTTATCTACGAAAAAGGAGAGCTGAAGTACGTCAACCAATCCGGAATCAGGCTCATGGGAGCACGAGGGTACGAGGAGCTTTTGCCCTATCCGTTCACTTCCTTTTTCCACCCGCGCGACATGCCTTTGATTCACGAGCTGCAAAAGCGGCTGGAGCGGGGAGAGACGACCTCGCCGATTGAGGTGGAGCTGATTCGCCTGGACGGCACGCGAACGGATGTGGAGGTTTGCGGCACATCTGTGGTCATTCAGGACAAGCTACGCCATTACATATTGATACGCGATATGACAGAGCGCAAAAGGGTGCATGAATTTTTGCAAAACTCGGAAAAACTGGCGCTGGTGGGACAGTTGGCGGCGGGGATTGCCCATGAGATACGCAATCCGCTGACTTCGTTGAAAGGCTTTATCCAACTGATGCAAAAGGACGGCATGCGCAAGCCGGAGTACTTTTCCATCATGAGCTCGGAGCTGGCGCGGATCGAGATGATCGTCAGCGAGCTGTTGGTGCTGGCGAAGCCGCACGCGTCTGCCTTTGAGGTGCACGACTTGACCAATCTCATCACCCATGTGGTAACGTTATTGGAAACAGAGGCGATTTTGCAAAAAGTGACGATCCAGGTCGCGTTTGAATCGCCGTTGCCTATGGTTCACTGCGATGAAAACCAGTTGAAGCAAGCGTTCATCAACTTTTTGAAAAACGGTATCGAGGCTACATCAGGCAGTGGGGAAATCGTCATCCGGCTATGGTGCGAGGGCGACAAGGTGGTCATCCGCTTTGAGGACAATGGGGTAGGCATCCCGGCGGAGCAGCTTGCCCGGCTGGGAGAGGCTTTCTTCACCACGAAGGAGACGGGAACCGGCCTCGGCCTGATGGTCAGCCGCAGAATCATCGAAAACCATCGAGGAACATTACGGCTGATGAGCACTCCAGGAATCGGAACGACAGTGGAGGTATGTTTGCCCGTCATCAGCTAGAGCGGGGCGAATGGCGAAGGGGAGGACATGCAGATGGCTGAGTGGAAAAACAAAAACACAGTGCTGACAGCGGGATTTGCCCAAATCCCCAAAGGGACGACGCTGTACGAGGTGTCGACGATGGTGGGCTGTGTGCTCATCATTGATGCCGATGACGGCGTCATATGCGATGCCAGTTTTACCTTTGTGATGGACAAGACGAGCGAGTTTCTGGTCAGTCTGCTCGTGGGCAAGTCAGTGGCAGGGGGGATGCAGGAGATTGCGCAGACGATCCAGGAGCGTTTTCTCGCCCCCGGACAGGGAGCTGTTTTGCAGGCCATTCGTGCGGCTGTCGATCGTTATCACGAGAAAAAAGCGTAAGCCTACCCAATAGCCGGAGGGTTGTACATGCATGAAAACAACGCCGTAAGAGAAGCGTACGCAAGACATCTGCTGGAGCGTTATAGCGGCTGGCTCAGCCGTGTTGACGCCGTGGATCAGGAAGAGATCGAGGCGGTAGCCCGCGAGATTGACGAGGTGTTGGCAACAGAAGACGGGATGCGGCACAAGGAGCTGCTGAAAAAAATCAGCGAGTTGCGGGACAAGGTATCCGAAATGATGTGGATGTCGGAGCACATGAAAATTTTGCACGACTTGAGCCATATTTTTGCGAAGACGTTTGAGGAAGACAAGATTTTGTGGAAGGCTTTTGAGCTGGTCTCCCGCGTGATGCGCGCCGACGCCTTTTTCATCGCGTTTTTTGACGAGGGCGACAGCGAGATCAGAATCCCGATCAGCATCGACAACGGCATCAACTACGGGCCGATTACGGTTCCGTACGGCCAGGCGATGATCTCCAAGGTGATTGAGACCCGGCAAACGATCCACATTCGGACGATGAAGGACGAGCCGAGCGAGCCGGAAATGATTCGCTGGGGCAGCCCGGAGATCGACACGAACACTTGTATTTTTGTGCCGCTGATGCTGGGGAATCAGATCAAAGGCGTCATTTCGGCACAGTCCTATCGCGAGTTTGCCTACAAAAAGGAGCACGAGGAGCTTTTGAAGATCATCGGCTTCCAGGTGGCGAGCGCGATCGAGACGGCGCGTCTGTACGAGCGGATGTACCAGATGTCTTTTCAGGATGAACTGACGGGACTTGCCAACTACCGGGCGTTCCACCGCGATCTGGAAAAGCTGCTGGGAGAAGAAAGCTCCCCGGTGGCGTTGATTATGCTCGATTCGGACAGTTTGAAACTGGTGAACGACCATTTCGGACATCACGCGGGAGATGAGCTGATTAGAAGAATCGCCGAGGCGATGAAAGCCGTGGCAGGGCGAGAAAATACGGCCTACCGCTATGCGGGGGACGAGTTCATGCTGCTCTGCCCGAAGGCGACGATGAAGGAAGCGGAGGAAAAGGTGCGGGCGATCCGCGACTTTTTGCGCATGCACCCATTATTGCAGGACAATTGCTGCATCCCGATCGCGGTCAGCGTCGGCATCGCGCGTTTTCCCGACGACAGCGACACGGCAGACGGCTTGAAGCGGGCAGCAGACGAGGCGCTGTACCGCTCCAAGCGCAGAGGGAAAAATTGTACGACCGTGTATGCGACAGGCTAGTGTCTAGTTTCGACTGTGACTTTTGGCTGCCGCAGAGCAAACAGGAAAGTCAACAGCGGCGAAATCCACAGGTAGATTACATACGGCAAGTAGTCGATTGTCGCCACGTGCAACGTTGAGGTGAAAAAGGCCCCGCTGACGCCCCAAGGAATGAGCGGGTTGACGAGCGTCCCGCAGTCTTCGAGCGTACGGGAAAGCCGTCTGCCTTCGATCCCTTGTTTGACAAAGGCGTCGTGGAACATTTGCCCCGGAAGCAGGATCGACAAGTACTGTTCGCCTGTCAAAAGGTTGACGAGGATGGACGACGAGCCGGCCAGTCCGACCATGCCTGCCGCTTTTTGGATGCGCTGGATCAAGCCTGCAAACAAGGCTTCGAACACACCGCTGTACTGCAAAATACCACCGAGAGACAGGGCGATGAGAATGAGGGCAAGTGACCAGGTCATGGACAACAGCCCGCCCCTGTTCACGATAGAAGCAACGGCTTCGTTGGCGATTTCGCTGGCGAAGCCGTTTTGCATGACGTTCATCCATTCGACCGGGGAGTGAACGCCTTGCACGAGAGCAGCAGTCGCGACTCCGCTCAAGATCCCGAAGACGAGGGTCGGCAAAATCGGCTTGCGCAAGGCAGAACAGACGAGCACGACGGCAGCAGGCAAAAGCGTCGTGATTCCCAGGGAAAAATGCTGCGCAAGCACCGTCTGGATTTCCTGGATCGCCTCCAGGCTTACGTCAGCGGACTGTCCCTGAACGGCGAAGAAAATCGCCGTAATCAGCAGGCCGGGAATCGCGGTGTGCGACATGAATTTGATGTGATTCATCAAAGAGACGTTGGCAATCGCAGCCGCAAAGTTGGTCGTGTCTGACAGCGGGGACATTTTATCCCCGAAGCAGGCGCCGCAAATAATCGCCCCGGCTGTCATTAGCGGGTCGAGCCCGAGTGCGGTCGAGACGCCCATCATCGCTACGCCGATCGTGCTGATCGTCGTAAACGTGCTGCCGGTGACGCTCGAGACGATCACGGTCAAAAAGAGGGCGCTGATCGTAAAGTACTCCGGCGAGATCAGCGAGATGCCAAGGTGCAAGATCATCGGAACCGTTCCGCTCATCATCCAGACCCCGATCAACACCCCGATCAGACAGAGGATCAGCATCGGGGCGATGGCGGTCTGGATGCCTTTGACCAGCCCTTCTTCCATCCGCTTCCACGGCACCCCGAACAGCCGCAGGAGCGTGGCCGCCGCAATCGTGGCGGCAAAAAGCGGCATGTGTGGCTCTACTTTGCCCCAGAACAAGGCAGGAAACAGGATGCCGAAGATCGCCAAAAGCACCCAAATACTTTGCGAAAATGAAATAGATTTGTTCATGATGGCAACTCCTTGCAAAATCAGGCTAACGCGAGCGAGCAGCAAGCAAAGAGACGTGGGCTTTCATGCTTTCGCGCTTTTTGGCTTTGTTGCTTTTTCGCTTTTGTGCGTTCCAGTGATAGGCGTACTTTATCCTGAATGGTTTGATTCGTCAACGTGTTCGCTTGTATTCGGAATCGCAAAATAATACGGAGTAGTAGCACATTTTCGTCCGCTATACGTTTGACTGGCATATCAGCCGATAAAAATTCCTTATTTAAAATTATTATAAAAAGATATTGACTTTTACTTGATATCTAGTAAAATGAGAAC